>CAZFSC010000058.1:0-19804 GCA_964521585.1 uncultured Limnohabitans sp. | reverse complement strand
TTTTTCAATTTTAGGTTTTTTTAGGAATAGGCAGACAACCTTTTGAATTTCAGAATATTGTTCGCAGATGAGGATTTGATGTACGCTACCGTACAGTGATTTTAATTTAATAAAATTAAATAGCTGAAAAACAGTGAGTTGTAAAAAGGGGTCACTTTTTGGAATAAGGGAATACATAAAAGTAAACCAACTATTCACGCCATGACTACTTCACTATTTTCCCAGAAAAATGTTTGTGCAGCATTGGGCTTTGTAATGGCAATCACTATTGTCTGGAAGGCAAATCTCGAAACAAAACTTGCACAACAAACTGCCCGATTTGAACTAACTGAACCAACTTCATCAATCGGAGAACAATCTCAAAGTGCGATTGTCGAATTCACTGAATTCCAAAATGAAAAACCCCGGGAATTGAAAGAAATTCCAACACCTAGGGTTTAGAGAAATTTAAAGCTACTCGTAAGGGTTAATTTGGTTGATTGTTTGATTAGATTAAAGAGGCGGATTTTATCCGCCTCTTTCTTTTTTTAGCTTTCAGTAATGGTGTTCAATTTCGCCAGGAAGCTATTGTAATATTGTCTTCCGACCTGAACTTCAGCTCCCCCTTTCAGGAAAATCTCTTTGGTAGTGAAGCTTTCGATTTGACTTAGATTGACGATAAATGACTTTTGTACTCGAAGAAAATACTGCGAGGGTAGAATCTCCTCAATTTCTTTCATCGATTTACGAATGCTATAATCCCTGTTCTTGGTATAGATGGTGACCATATTTCCATTTGCCTCCACGTAGTATAAGTCATCGTAGTTTACTTTTTCAAATGCATTATCTGCTTTGATAAATACGGCATCTGTGACTAGGAATGGACTGTCGGGAGCACTTTTTACTGCCGCAGTTTCTACAGATGGTTTGGTTCTTTTATTATAAAGGACGATCTCTACAATTGCGTGAATATCATTGGTGTTGAAAGGCTTGACAATGAATCCGGCCGGATTGATTCGCTTAGCCCGCTCGATAATAGTAGGATCGGAATATGAGGTCACGTAAACCAAAGGAGCATCGACCATTTGCTTGACGATCTCGCCGAGTTCAATTCCATCTTTGTCTCCTTTGAGTTTGATATCCATGAATATCAAGTCGGGACGATTTTTTTTGATGACTTTGACACATTGATTAGCAGAATTAGCAATATCGATATTCATATACCCAAGCAATTCAAGTATTTCTTGGATATTTTCTGCAATGCTGATATCGTCTTCGACGATTAAAATCCGCTCTTCTTTCATGTTGGGTTTGCTGTTATTAGAGTAAATATTTTCTTGAATTCATGCGCGTTTGGTGTCCACACACTCTAATTACAGGATTTTATTTTTCAAATCAAATGCTTTTTTTTGGATATGAAATATTAAAGGCTCATCATTTCCTTAAATCGAGCTGCCTGACGTCGGCTGACTTCGATTTTGTCACCACCGCGTAGAGTAACTACCAGACCACCGTTGAACCACGGTTCGATGGCTTCTACCCATCCCAGATTAATGATGTGCTTGCGACTGGCCCGGAAAAATGATTTTTCATCCAACCGTTCGTCCAAGGCATTAAGTGACTTGTGGATCATTGGTTTGAAATTGTCAAAATATACTTTGATGTAATTACCATCGGATTCAAAAAGCCGAACGTTGGCAAGTCTGACAAACCAGCATCTATCTCCGTCTTTGACGAATACCTGATCATCCAAAGTGAGTTTTTTCTGGTTTAAACCACTGGGTGAACCTTCGACTTTGGAGTATGCTTCTATTTTTCCTTGGAGCCTGGTGATCGCTTCTTCCAGTCTTTTTGGTTCGATTGGCTTTAATAAATAATCCAGTGCGTTAACCTGAAAGGCTTTCAATGCATATTCGTCGTAGGCTGTGGTAAAGATCACGTGAGGCACATTTTCCAATTCCTCCAGCAAATCAAAACCGGTTTTTTCCGGCATTTGAATATCAAGGAATATGACATCTGGGTTTAATTGATCTATTTTCTCTTTCGCATCATCCACATTTACGGCTTCACCTACCACTTCCACACTTTCCAACTGATTTAAAAGGGTGATTAGCTCCTTTCGAGCTAGTCTTTCATCATCGATTACAATCGCTCGCATTTTATCTTAGTTTGTTATTCGAATTTAACTTTTTGTTTTGGAATCTTTATTTCGGTGATGACATATTGATTTCCTGAATTGAAGATCCGGAAACTTGCGTGATCACCGTAAATTAATTTCAACCGTTGTACCGTGTTGCTCAATCCATGGCCTTCGTCACCCTTGGCTTTTAGATTTGGTACTTGATCTAGGTGGCCACTATTTTTCACCTGAATATACAAATCATCATTTAAACCCTCACGACACTTTATTTCGATCAGACCTCCTTTGACTAGATTGGATATCCCGTGTTTGATCGCATTTTCCACGATGGTTTGCAGCATCATTGGCGGGATTTTGTAACTGTACGCTTCGTCTTCGATAAGGTACTGAATCTGAAGCCGCTCTTCAAATCGAATGGATTCCAGTTCCAGATAATCTGTCACCGTATTTAATTCCTCTGCAAAATCGATGGTTTGCTTCTTGTCCATCATCAAAGAAAAGCGGAGCATGTTGGAGATCCGGGTAATCGCTGATTTCGCCTTTGCGGGATCTTCATCCACCAATGCCCTCACACTATTCAGCGCATTAAAAATAAAGTGGGGGTTCAGCTGACTTTTCAAATGGTTAAGCCTGATTTCATTGATTTTAGCTTCGTACTTGAGTGAAGTGTTGTAATTATCCAAAAAGTGAAACAAAAAATAGAGCAAAAACCACAGGGCATAGAAAAGGAATGCCTGAAATAGATTTGCCAGAATCAAAAGAATCCTAAAATCTTCACTGGGATTTAAAATATTGAAGAAAATATTGATCAGGATCTGAGCAACTACATTGACAAAACTCAAGGCTAAAATTGCCAGCAAGGACTGAAAAACCAGTTGTGGGATTTTGAGTTTAAACCAATTGTAGGTTTTGACAATAAAGCGGAGGAAATGTGTAGAAACGAGGTTGAAAATAGCCAACATTATAAATGCCCAGACTTGTACGGGCGATACACCGTCGTCAAGTGATGCCAAGAATATAATAACAAAGGCAAAGCCTCCCCAGCCAAGTATTTGCAGGATCCAGTATAGCCGCTCACGATTCATGGCTGGCAAAGTTAATCTTCCCCTAGTCACTCTTGCTTAGATTTTGATAAATGGAAGAAAGCTGAGTTTTAATCAATCCTCAGGTATTTAACTCTTCTTTGAGAAATTTCCCAGTGTAGCTTTCAGTGCTTGCCGCCACTTTTTCCGGTGTGCCCTGTACGACGATGGTACCACCCTTATTGCCACCCTCAGGACCCAGATCCACGATGTAATCCGCCATTTTGATGATGTCCAGATTGTGCTCTATGATGAGTACGGTATTTCCTTTGTCTACCAGACCTTGTACGACCAGCATTAAAAGTTCGATGTCCTTGAAATGAAGGCCGGTCGTTGGCTCGTCTAAAATGTAGAAAGTCTTTCCGGTGTCTTTCTTTGACAATTCAGTGGCGAGTTTTACACGCTGAGCTTCACCCCCTGAGAGTGTGGTAGCATGCTGGCCCAGGGTAATGTAGCCTAGTCCTACCTCGTTGAGGGTTTTGATTTTGCGGAGAATTTTGGGTTGAAATTCAAAAAATTCAACTGCTTGCTCCACAGTCATATCCAGCACGTCAGATATAGATTTTCCTTTAAATCGTACTTCTAAAGTTTCCCGGTTGTATCGTTTGCCTTTACAGGTTTCGCAGGGCACATGTACGTCGGGCAGAAAATCCATTTCCACTAGTTTCATACCCGCTCCTTCACAATCCTCGCAGCGACCCCCTTTGACATTGAAGGAAAATCTTCCTGGCTTGTACCCGCGAATTTTAGATTCTGGCAGCTCGGTAAATAGGGCTCGGATATCCGAAAATACCCCGGTATAGGTCGCCGGATTGGATCTTGGTGTTCTTCCTATCGGAGACTGATCTACCTCTATGACCTTATCGAGTTCTTTCAGGCCTTCTATGCTTTCATAAGGCATAGGATCTTTTTTGGAATGGTAGATTTCCCGGTTGAGAATGGGGTATAGGGTTTCATGGATGAGTGTACTTTTTCCCGATCCGGACACTCCTGAAATACAGATCAAAGTACCCAACGGTAAGTTGAGGTCTACATTTTTCAGGTTATTTCCTGAAGCACCTTTAAGTGAAAGAGTGATCCCTTTCCCTTTTCTTCGTTTTTTTGGTACTGGCAATCCTAATTTTCCGCTCAGGTACTTGGCAGTAACCGAGGAAGATTGTAGGATTTCCTCAGGGGTTCCCGATGCTACAATATGACCCCCATGTCTACCTGCGCCCGGACCCATATCCAAGATATAGTCAGATTGAAGCATCATGTCTTTGTCATGCTCGACTACCAATACGGAATTCCCTAGATCACGAAGGCTCTGTAGAGCTTTAATCAGTTTCACATTATCTCGCTGATGCAATCCAATGCTGGGTTCATCCAGAATGTATAAGACTCCAACCAGTTGTGTTCCAATCTGGGTGGCCAGACGAATCCGCTGTGCCTCACCCCCAGACAGGGTCCGGAGCGGTCTATTCAGAGAGAGGTAATCCAAGCCGATGTCAAGCAAAAAACCAATACGCTTCCGGATTTCTTTCAAGACTTCGGCAGCGATGATGTTTTGTTTGTCTGATAGACGGTCTTCCAGATTTTCAAACCAGTCTCCCAATGCCCGAATGTCCATCATCGCCAACTGGCCAATGTGGGTATTATCCAACTTGATGTGGAGGGACTCTTTTTTCAGGCGATAGCCATCACATTCCGGACATGTTTTTGTCACAGTAAACTCGCTGACCCAATCCTGGATTTTATCAGAGCTTCCTTCCTGGTATTTTTGAAGAAAGTTGATGATACCTTCAAAAGTAGTATGCCATTTGGTACCGGGATATTTCACCGAGTCTACCGCCACTTCTACTTTGTCTCCATTCAATAAAATATCCACCACATGCTCGGGCAGGTCTTTGATGGGCTGGCTCATGGAGCATTTATAATGCTTCAGAATGGCTTCTATTTTTTTGAAAATCCAGATATCTCTATATTCTCCGAGTGGGGCTATACCTCCTCTGGTGATGCTCAGAGTCGGATCAGGAATAATACTTTCCCGCGTGATCTCCTCTGTAATCCCCAGCCCATTGCAGACTGGACATGCCCCATAGGGACTGTTGAAAGAGAATGAATTTGGTGCAGGCTCTTCGTAGGATAAGCCCGTCTCTGGGTCCATGAGATATTTGGAGAAATGGTGGATTTCGCCGGCTTCATCCCTGATCATCATCACTCCTTTACCGTGTTGCAGTGCAGATTTTAGGGATTGGGTAATTCTGAATCGGTCGGATTCATCTGCTACAATACGGTCAATAACGATTTCGATATCATGGATCTTGTAGCGGTCAACCTGCATCTTTGGCACCATATCCATCACCATGCCATCCACCCGCACTTTGGTAAAACCCATTTTCCGGATCTGTTCGAAGAGCTCTCGGTAATGTCCTTTTCTTCCCTTCACAACCGGAGCTAAGATGTAAAGTTTTTTGCCCAGGAAATTTGAAAAAAGCTGCTCAATAATCTGGTCTTCGGTCTGGCGGATCATTTTTTTACCAGTGAGGTAAGAATAAGCTTCCCCTGCCCGTGCGTATAGCAAGCGCATAAAATCATAGATTTCTGTGACTGTACCCACGGTTGATCTTGGATTTTTGGAAGTGGTCTTTTGCTCAATGGCGATGACCGGTGAGAGCCCATTGATTTTGTCCACGTCAGGTCGCTCCAGCCCTCCTAAAAATGATCTCGCATAAGCTGAAAAACTCTCCATGTAGCGACGCTGACCCTCGGCATAAATGGTATCAAAAGCCAGTGAACTTTTACCGCTTCCACTCAAACCAGTGATTACCACCAATTGGTTTCTTGGAATAGTCAAGTCCAGATTTTTCAGATTATGCTCTCGGGCACCAAAAATTTCAATGAATTCTTCCTGGGAAGAAATAGTATTACTCATAAATGAAGGGACAATTTCAATCTGCGAAGGTACAAAATTTGAAGGGAATGGGTGAGCTACATTCCAAGCTACTAACCCAAATCAGAGCGAGTTGGTTTGATCCTTACTCTCAATTTGCGGGAATCCGACTATTTCTTTTCCCACTCTATTTTCAGGACTAAGAAATCCTTTCCCAGAATACAAAAATCCAAGCAAAGGCTTTATCCTGTATTGATTTGTGCTCCTAAACAAGTTCATCAATTGATTTTGCTCATTCAGGAAGCAAAATCACATAAGATTTACCTCTTTTGACATTGAGATTTTTATCACGGAGCCAAGGATTATATTCTTTTAATGCTTTGTAATTACTTCCGTTTTCCTTTGCCCAAGCAGCCAGATTTTTTATATCCGAGTTCACCCGAACTGATCGAAGCGGAGGGTTTTGATAATAATCCGATGGCCTCAAATTAAATCCAAATTCAGCAGGATTCTCAAAGATCACCTTGAAGGCCAAAATTCGAAACATGTACCTACTGGTTTCATCGTTGAGGTATAAATCGTAGTAATTTTTACTGAACTGCTCTTCCTGTCTTTTGGCAAAGCCGCTTTGACCCATGTTGTAGCTCGCTGCCACGGCAGTCCAGTCCCCGAATTTGGCATGTGCTTTTTTCAGATAGCTTGTTGCGGCTTTGGTAGCTTTTTCAAAATGGTACCGCTCATCCACATCGTCTGTCACTTCCAGACCATATTCCTTGGCTGTCGAGGGCATAAACTGCCAAAACCCTCTGGCGCCGGCCTGAGACGCTACATTCATCAATGCGGACTCGGCGATTGCCAGGTATTTAAAATCCTCCGGCACTTCGTTATCTGCGAGCCATTGCTCGATCTGAGGCAGGAATTTCGAGGAGCGCTTCATCAATAAAACCAAGTTGGATTCCCAGTATGCATTGACATAGATCTCCCGCTCCAGCCTCTCCCGAACATCTGGTATATCCAATGGCACAAGCTCTCCAGCAAAGGTCAGCTGCTCCGGCAGATCGAAGAGCATCACCGGACCTCGCACTGAACTCGGTACCCTATTCATCATCTGTTCTGTAGCCAGAATTGGGGATTGCTCTTGCGGATTTTGGATTTTAAGCCAATTGGAAATGGATAAAGTCAAACAACTTATTACCAAAATGAAAAGCAGGATCTGGAGGTTTTTCGACATTTAGAAATTTGGACTGAGCAGGTATTTACTATAGAATTCATCGATGACTTTTACTGCCTCTGTAGCATCTTCAACTACGTGAAACAAATCCAGGTCGGTTTCATTGATGTAATGATGGGAAAGGAGCGAGTCTTTGATCCAATTGACCAATCCTCCCCAATAGGACTTACCTACCAACACCACCGGAAATTTCCCGATTTTATTGGTCTGGATTAAGGTCAGAGCTTCAAAAAACTCATCCAGAGTACCAAAACCTCCCGGAAGTACCACAAAACCCTGGGAATATTTGATAAACATGACCTTTCGGACGAAGAAATAGTCAAAGGTGATCAGTTTGTCCCGATCGATGTAAATGTTGTTGAACTGCTCAAAAGGCAATTCGATATTAAGACCGACAGATTTACCTCCTTCCGAATGCGCACCCTTATTACCTGCCTCCATGATACCTGGACCGCCGCCCGTAATCACTCCGTATCCGTGACGGACGAGTTTGGCTGCGATTTCCTCTGCGATTTTATAATGTTCATGATCTCTTGTAGTACGGGCCGATCCAAAGAGAGAAACACAGGGACCGATTTTGGCCAATTTTTCGAATCCTTCCACGAATTCAGCCATTACCTTGAATATTACCCAGGAATCTGCACTCTTGATCTCATTCCAATCGCGCTCTTTGAAAGCACTGCGGATTTTTTCTTCCGCTTCCTTATCTTCTTCTTTGCTCATAAAAATTTTTATTTACTCTAAGAAAACGCTCTTCCATTTGAAATGGGTAATGAAATACAGAATTTTGAACGACATTATTCATAAGAACCTGACTGTCAATATAAAAAAAATAGAAGTCTTCTGAATCAATGCGTGCGTCTACATTGTAGTTTTGCATAATTATTTATTGTTCAATGAATTTAGCAGAGAAGTCAGAGGCGGTTTTAAAATTATTTGAAAATCTGGGAGCAGAGGCAAAACAATTTGCTACTGAAAGTGGCCTAGGTTGCGTTTCTGGATGCGGTGCCTGCTGTGCCAATCCAAAAGTCTCAGCCTCTCCCCTGGAGTTTTTGCCTCTGGCTTTTGATTTTTATCAAAGAGGTTTGGCTGATACCATTCTTGAGCTTCTAGATTCTGAGGAGGAGAGTCAGGCCTGCATCGTATATCGAGCACATTCGGTCGATGGTAAAAAAGGGTATTGTACCAATTATGCGAATCGAGGACTAATCTGTAGGCTCTTTGCCGCGGCGGCGAGGAAAAACAAATACGGTACCAAGGAATTGATTATCTGCAAGACTCTTAAAGAGGTTAAGTCGGAAAAGTATGAACTGACCACTCAGCGCATCAATCAGGATATGGAAATCCCGAATGCGGCGAAATACTACATGTTGATTGAAGAAATAGATGATCAGATGGCTCAGCAGCATCCGATTAATACAGCAATCAAACTTGCTCTTGAACTCGTATTACGCTTCAAATATTACCAGGAAGGGGACGATTCGGGGAACACTTGATTTTTTTGCTCCTGTCTTTATAAGTATATTGTGGTTTGATTTTTAAGTAAAATTTTCCCCCTATGTTTAAAATTGGAGATATAATACAGACACTGAAAGGAATCGTAGAAGCTAGGCTGGAGTTGGTAAAACAGGATATTCAGGAACAGTTTATCGGAATCGTATTTCGATTGCTGCTTTTAATATTTATGTTTTTAGTAGGGCTTATGGTTTTGCTGTTTCTTAGCTTTTCCCTGGCGTTCTACCTAAGCCAATATACCAATTCTGCGTACATGGGTTTTTTGCTGGTAGGCGGTATTTACTTCGTGATCATGGCGATTATATATTTTACCAGACACTCAGAGAGCATCCAACGGTATGCAGAAACAGCGCTGCGAGGCTTTATTTTCAATAAAAAGAAAAATTAAACTCAACAATGGATAAAAAACTTGAACGCAAGACGGAAGAACTTCAACAGACACTAGCCAAGCAATTAGAACTCATGAAAATCGACTCGAGAGAATGGATTAAAATCGGCGGTTTAGTACTCGCTGGGGGATTGGTCACCTATGCGATTGTGAAGGCTACCCGCAAGAAAAAAGATAAAGACACCGAACGCGCGCTAGAAGTACTGGAACGAGAGGGTGTGCTCACCAAAGAAATTGAAAAGAAACTAACCAAGTCAAAAGATTCCTCTTTTTTTCCTGGTTTAAGTCAGCGCTTATTGATTTTGGGTCTTGCTTTCGCAAAGGAAAAATTTCTTCCTAACCTTTTTAATACATCGGCTGAGGATGAAACCAGTCAGGAAAAAAGTAAATAGGATTTTAAAATCTCTCCATGAAAGTTCCGCAAAAGGAATAGCATGGTTGATAGATCCGGATAAGGTCAAAGATCTCAATGTCCTGAAGCAAAATTTTTTCTGGGTTAAGGACTCTGGTCTGGATTTGATATTTGTAGGAGGAAGCTCTTTGACACAGGACAATTTCAGAGAACTCATCCGGGCAATTCGAAACTTTTCTGGCTCGATACCCATCGTTATTTTCCCCGGATCACAGATGCAATTGGCTCAGGAAGCTGACGCAATATTATTTCTGTCACTTATTTCAGGAAGAAATCCGGAATATCTCATTGGGCAGCAAGTAGCAGCAGCACCCACTGTTGAGCAAATGGAATTGGAAGTGCTTCCGACGGCTTACCTGCTCATCAACGAAACCGAAGTAACAAGCGTCCAATACATCAGTCAAACCACGCCAATACCGAATTCCAAACCGAACCTGGCTAGGGCGACTGCCCTCGCTGGAAAATTCATGGGAATGCGGTACGTTTTTCTTGATGCTGGCAGTGGTGCTAAAAACCCTGTTTCTGAATCTGTCATTGCTACGGTCAGGCAAGCGGTAAATCTCCCGTTGATCGTGGGTGGAGGAATAGATGAACTAGGGAAATTGAAAAAGGCTTTTCAATCCGGAGCTGATTTGGTGGTTTTGGGCAATGCAATTGAACAGAATCCTGATTTTCTAATCGAGGCTCTAGCTTTCAAAACGGGACTGAACCTCGCTTTAAACGTTAATTAGAGATTCTCTTCGTCTCATTTTTCCTGCAGGTACTCCATACATCATCTTGAACCTGCGACAAAAATATGCAGTATCCTTATAGCCAACTTCTTTGCCGATGTCCCGGATCGATTTTTTGGAAGTACGAAGCAATTCCACGGCAGTTTCCATCCGTTGGTATTCGATATAGTCCTGAGGGTTAATGCCTGTGAGCAATTTGAAATATTGCCCTACATAATCTTCAGATACATTCGCCACCTGAGCCAGAACTTTATTGGAGAGGTCTCCTCCCAAGTTGTTTTTGATAAAACTGAAAAGATCGATTAATCGAGGATCCTTGAAATAAGTCGCATTGGTTGATAATTCCTCCAGAAATAGCCTGTTTTTCAGAATATGACGGAGAAGCTCGATGACAAGCACCTCTGTTTGTGCTTTTAGGATTCGCTCTTTACCCACATAGCTGACCTCGATTTCTTTCATCAAATCCTCCACTGCGGAGGAAAGTTTGTCATTGAAGCGAATGATGAAAGGAGGAATGTCCAGTGAGTTGAAGAAATTGACCACATCAAAAACCTTTGAGTCAAAACTGACTATGGAGATGCAGTCCTCCTCGGTGTTTTGGATCTCTTTGAAAGAAAGACTTTGGAGATATTTCTTTTTGTATTCCTTGAACTGCTCATTGCTCAGTTCAACTTTTTTCGTGCCTCCGCCGAGAGTTAATTTGGTCTTTTGTTCGGCTGGTAGAAATAAAACTTCGCCTTCATTGAGTAGTTCCTGATCTTCGCCGAATTTCAATGTGCCATGATGAAGAAGGATTAGCGTATTCTCTACCTCGCTGTAGTCTTTAACACAAAAATTTTTCTCGAGCCTGAAATTATTACCTCTTATAAATCTAATATTAACCGACTCAATGACTTTGTTGTAATATTCCATGAATTATTTGGAGGATAAGTAAAACTCAAAAATATAATTTTCTGGCTAACAAACACGGTTTTCCCGTCAATTAAAGTTAAAAAATAAAAAAAAGGTAGAATGTTTAACATTTTACCTTTTCTATTACTTAGCGTTTTTTCATTTTAACACACCTCTGGATATCACTATTTTTTGAATTTCGGAGGTGCCTTCATAGATCTGTGTGATTTTCGCGTCTCGCATGAGCCGCTCGACGTGATATTCTTTGACAAAACCATATCCTCCGTGTACCTGAACAGCCTCGATAGTCACATCCATTGCCACTTGAGAGGCATATAGCTTGGCCATTGCTGAGGCATGTGCGTAGTCTTCACCCTGGTCTTTTAGCCACGCGGCCTTGTATACCAAGAGCCTTGCGGCCTCTATCGTGGTGGCCATGTCCGCAAGTTTAAACTGAATTGCCTGATGTTGACTGATTGGTTTTCCGAAAGCTTTCCGCTCTTTAGAGTAAGCCAATGCAAATTCATAAGCACCCGCAGCTATTCCTAAAGCTTGTGCTGCTATACCGATTCTGCCACCATTCAATGTTTCCATCGCAAAAGTAAAACCAAAACCATCTTCCCCTATTCTATTTTCTACGGGTACTTTCACATCGGTAAACATGATAGAATGGGTGTCCGAACCCCGGATTCCAAGTTTGTCCTCTTTTTTGCCCACTACAAATCCATCCCATTCTTTCTCTACAATAAATACAGAAATACCTTTGTGGCCTTTGCTGGCATCTGTTTGCGCTATTACCAAATAAATACTTGCTGAGGATCCGTTAGTGATCCAGTTCTTAGTTCCATTTAAAATGTAATGATCTCCCTCGCGTCTTGCTTCTGTACGTTGAGAAGTGGCATCCGATCCTGCTTCCGGTTCCGATAGACAAAATGCTCCTAATACTTCCCCTGAGGCCAATGGCTTTAGGTATTTTTCTTTTTGGGCCTCCGAACCGTATTTTTCCAGACCCCAACAGACGAGCGAATTATTTACCGACATACAAACGGAGGCTGAAGCATCTATCTTGGATAATTCCTCCATGGCTAACACATAAGAAATGGTATCCATTCCTCCCCCGTTGTACTCTGGCTTAACCATCATACCCATAAATCCAAGTTCCCCCATTTTTTTTACCTGTTCTTTGGGGAATTTTGCCTCGGTGTCACGCTCTATTACGCCTGGTAATAACTCGGTCTGGGCAAACTCTCTGGCGGCTTCCTGCACTGCCAAATGTTCTTCAGTAAGTCGAAATTGCATCTTTTAACTATTTGGGTGTAATTCGGATTGGAAGTTATATCAAAAAAAGAAGAGGGGCAAAAACTTGCCCCTCTTGAAAACTTTTATTTGATATGGATCAATCCCTATTTCCGAAAAAGATAAAGACGTAATAAGCCAAAGTGGCAAGTGCTGCT
Organism: uncultured Limnohabitans sp.; assembly: GCA_964521585.1. Taxonomy (GTDB): domain Bacteria; phylum Bacteroidota; class Bacteroidia; order Cytophagales; family Cyclobacteriaceae; genus Algoriphagus. The sequence goes on along the minus strand of CAZFSC010000058.1, from coordinate 7,109 downwards.
AAAGCAGCTACCACATAGGTCATCGCGGCCCATTTCAATGCGTCTTTTGACATTCGATATTCGTCAGGAGTGACGATGTTTCTGGTTTTTACCCAGGCCAAGGCACGGTTGCTGGCATCAAATTCAACTGGGAGTGTCACTAAAGTGAATAATGTGATGATGCTATAAGCTCCGACTACAACGAAACCGACGATCTCATAAGGTAGACCCAATGCAAATCCACCAAAAAGGGATGCAATCAAGACTATATTCAAGATTTTGCTAGCATTGTTTTGGATAGGCACCAAGGTTGTTCTTAGGTTTAGCCAAGCGTATGATCTGGCATGCTGTATGGCGTGACCGCATTCGTGAGCTGATACAGCGGCTGCTGCGGCATTTCTCCCATAATACACATCTGGACTCAAGTTGACTGTCTTGAGTTCTGGATTGTAATGGTCGGTCAGCTGTCCTTCTACAGAAATTACTTTTACGTCTGTGATATTATTATCTGCCAGCATCAATTTGGCAATTTCTGCTCCAGACAAGTTTGCCTGAAGAGGCGTCTGCGAATATTTTTTGAATTTGCTTTTCAAAGTTCTGCTTACCAGAAATCCAGCCAAAGCAAAGACTATAAAGATTACTATGATCATGTTTATTTTTATTTAGCGATTTGATTACGAAATTAATGCATTCCGGGTTTTTTCCACGCCGGTATTTTCATCAATATTATCCAGCTTACGAATCCACTTACCAAAACCAGCATTACCTGTGTTCCGTGAATGATGGCTGCGAAGATTTTACCGTCTTCTTCAGATATACCCAACTGTATCAAAATGAAAGCCACAAGTGCGTGAAAGGTTCCAATACCTCCCTGAACAGGGGCAACCATGCCAATACTGCCCATTACCATTACAAGAAGCACTTCACTTGAGGACAAATTGGCAGTGCTTTGAATTCCAAGAGCTACGGTGTACATGGTCAGAAAATAGATGACCCAAATGACAATCGAGCTTATGATAAATCCAGTGGGATTGCGCAGCCCGCCAATCGACTTCAGCCCGCTTCTGATCTCCCGGAAAAAGTGCTGGATTTTATCGACAATCGAATGGTTTTTGAATCTTCGGAAAGCCAAATACATGAAAAGTAAAAAAACGATAAGTCCTCCCAAGGCAATCGGAAGATTGGAAAAGATTGCTGCACCCAGCGCATCTAAATCCACCAGTTGATTGGCAAGATTGAGAAACAACTCACTCTCAACTAGGAATGCCAAAAATATGGTAAGAATCAAGAAAATAAGATCAACGGTTCGCTCCACAATCACAGTTCCTACCAAATGTCCCAGTGACACCCCGTTGGTCCGGGTAAGCACTCCGCACCTTGCAACTTCGCCTGCCCTTGGCACTAGCATATTGACAAGATAACCTACCATCACTGCATGGTAGGCCCTATTGGGACTCACTTTTAGCCCCTCCTCTTCTTGGATTAATAGACTCCATCTCCAGCCTCTAATCCAAAAGCCCAGAAGTGCGATCGCTAAAGAAAGTAGGATCCAAAGCCAGTTACTTGTTTTGATCTGAGAGATAAGACTGTCAAATGCGATATCCTTATACAAAAACCAAAAAATCCAGACTGCCACTCCAAGTGAAATGGACAACTGGATAATCTGCTTAAGGTTTTTGCGAATCATCAGATGAGTTTGTTTTGAGCGTCTGGAAAGATCAGCTTCGGTGAATACTTCTTAGCTTCTTCCAGTTCCATGCCCGCATAAGATATGATAATCACTATATCTCCCACCTGAGCTTTCCGCGCAGCTGGTCCATTGAGGCAGACCTGGCCCGATCCTCGTTCTCCTTTGATGACATAGGTTTCTAGACGCTCGCCATTATTCACATTGACGATCTGCACTTTTTCATTCTCGATGAGGTTAGCAGCATCCATGAGATCCTGATCAATGGTGATGGAGCCTACATAGTGTAATTCCGCCTGAGTGATTTTCACACGGTGGATTTTTGATTTTAATACCTGAATTTGCATTGGTTTAATTTTGCCGCAAAATTATGAAATAATGGGTAGGTTGTCGATCAATCTTATTTTTCCGAGGTAAGCGGCCACACAAATAGATGATTTTTGACTCTTGTCAAATTCCCGATAAACCTGAAAGCTCTCAGGATGAATGAGTTCGAAATATTCTAGGCTGCTTATTGGATTGGCTTCAAAATCACGATAGATCTCTTTTTGGACTTCCAACCATGACTTTCCCTTCAAAAGTTCCTTTTTAGCACGTTCCAAGCTCTGAAAAAGTAGTCCGGCAGAAAGCCTTTCCTGGGCGTTGAGCCGAAGATTCCTGGAAGACATGGCTAGTCCGTCTGGCTCCCTTCGTGTAGGTACGATAGACAGCTCGATTGGGAAGGAAAGGTCATTGACCAGCCGCTTGATGATTGCGACTTGTTGCAGATCTTTTTGACCAAAGAAAGCGCGATGAGGACGGACGATATTGAAAAGTTTGGAAACCACGATTCCCACCCCGTTAAAGTGACCAGGACGAAAGGCTCCTTCCAGGGTAGTTTCGAGATTGCCGAATGAAAAGGACAATTCAGGCTTGGTGGGATAGATTTCGGAGGTTTCCGGTATATATATAATATCCACATTTTCTTGTCTTAACTTTTCTAAGTCATCATCAAGAGACTTTGGATAATTAGCGAAGTCTTCCGAATTATTGAATTGGGTAGGATTCACAAAGATCGAAACCACTGTAACGTCACAGTTCATTTTGGAGGCGCGTATCAGATCCAGATGTCCTTCATGAAGTGCCCCCATGGTGGGTACAAAACCGATGATTTTATTTGATTTGATGGCATCAAGCCATATTTCTTGCCATTCTGACTGGCTGGATACCTGTTTCAAAAGCGAAGGGGTATTAATTGGGTAAATAGGGGCAAAACTATATTAATATTCAGAATTACAAGACATTTCAGCATTTTTTTTATATATTTGCAAATCCGTTTTTCACCTTAAACTTAAAATCCGATAATTATGTCCAAATTACGTATCCTCTACGTTGCAAGTGAAATCAATCCTTTTCTTGAAACTTCCCAGGTAGCTAACTTCCTAAGAGCATTGCCACAAGCCATGCAAGAACGAGGTATGGAGATCAGAATTTTGGTGCCCAGATTTGGTTTGATCAATGAGCGGAAAAACAGATTGCATGAGGTAGTGAGACTTTCAGGAATTAATATTTCTGTCGGGGAGGAAGAAAAGCCTTTGGTGATCAAAGTAGCCTCTATACCAAATGCAAAATTGCAGGTTTACTTCATCGACAATGAGGATTATTTTCATCGCAAGCATGTATTTCATGACAAGCAGAAGAAATTCTATGAAGATAATGATGAGCGAGCCATCTTCTTTTGTAAAGGTGTGATCGAGACAGTGAAGAAGTTAGGTTGGGCACCGGATATCGTGCATTGCAATGATTGGATGACGAGCTTGATTCCAATGTATTTGAAGACCACTTACAAGAGTGAGCCACTTTTTAAAGATACTAAATCCGTTTTTGCGATCTATAACAATGGATTTTCTCATACCTTTGGCGATGATTTGTTAAACAAGGTTAAGATGGTGGATATAGATGACGCGATTTTAGCACCTTTGAAAAGCAAAGACTACACAGGATTTATCAAGATGGGTATGGAGTATGCCGATTTGATAGTCAAAGGCGGTGAAGTTTCCGCAGAATTAAACCAACTTATCGAGGGATTCTCAAAAGACAAGAAGTTTGAAATCAGTATTGAATCAGAATCAGAAGCACAGGCTCACGAAGAGCTTTACGACATATATACCAACCTCGCCGGTTAATTTTGCCCTATGGGCAATTCTTTCATTTTCCTTTCTTAATTATTCCTGTAGCGACCCCGCAGCGGTGGGGTTGCAACTTGCTCCTGGAAATAACCAAATCGGCGTCTTTTTCACTGAGATCGAACTTCCCGCAGAGGTAGTACTGTTAGATTCGTTCAACACGACCAATCAAAGTTTGCTGATCGTAGGAGAAGAGGATGATCCTTTTTTCGGGAAGAACTCCGGAACAGGATATTCAAGAATGTACATCGATGTAACTGATCCCAGACCTTCCAGACAAGCGTTCTTTGATTCAGTTTTTTTCTTCCTTGACGTGGTCAGTTTAAACGGAAGAAATTTGGACCAACCGAAGCAAATCTCGGTACATCAACTTCAAGAGCCAATTCTTGATACACTTTATTATAATTTTAATTCTTTAGCCTATAAATCTAAGCCTTTCGCTCAGGCGGAAATCCTCTTTGGAGAAGCAAGGGACACGACGGTTAGGCTTCCTGTGGACCAGGATTTTGCCCTTGAAATGTTTGATAAGCTTGTCACAGGTAGAGAATTTACCGATCTCTTTGCTTTCAGAGAATTTTTCCCAGGGATTGCTGTCACAGCCCGGAAAGGAGATAACAGTACCGTAGGTGTGAATCTGGGCTTTCAGACGGCAATGGTTTTCTATTACCATATGGCAGGCGACACCGTTGCTTCGGCCTATGAAATAAACACCGCTTCATCGAGGAGCTTCAACGGCGTTAAAAGTGATCGGTCTGGATCTACCTTGGCAAAGGTCGTTGAAAGAGGAGAAGATTACGAAGTAGGGCCTTTGGTCGGAATGAAGGCAAATCTTGGACTTTCCATTAAAGTAGATACTAGCCCTCTTGATCCGTTTTTGGATACACTACAGGGAGTAACCTTTAATCAGGTAAGCTTTGAGATTGGAAAGATTCAGGATCAGGTAGAGACCCAAAATCCGATTTCCTCCATGGTTATTTATTTCACCGACAACTCCAATGATATACTCACCCGTCCAAGTGACGGCCAGCCCTTGACTTTGCAGGCTGATGGTCAACCTCAGGTAGAGGTTAATGAAAAGGGAGATAAGCAGCCAGCCGTAAGGGCTCCTGCCACCATTCGGTTTAGCGAAACTGATCGGATTTATCGGACTCAAATAAGTTCGTATTTGGGAGCACTTTATCGAAACGATATTACTAGGAGAGATTGGCTTTTGTATGGGAATTCACCTCAATCTACTGGAGACGACTTTAAAAGATCCTTCAGGCAGTTTGTTGTTAATCAAAACAATATTAAAGTGAAGGTGATTTATTCCAAAATCAGGTAAAAAGCCTGTTTTCATGAAAGTTATTTAAACCCACTTTGCGATTTTAACAAAGTGGGTTATTTTTTTTGGCATGAATCCTGTTTCTTTGCAGAAGTTAAATTTAAGCTAAAGAATTTTTCAGTATGTGTGGAATTGTCGCGTATGTTGGACAGCAAGAAGCGCTGCCTATTATCATTAAAGGACTTAGAAGATTAGAATACCGAGGTTATGACAGTGCAGGAGTTGCTCTGTTGGACCCAGAAGGTCTAAGCATCTACAAAAAGAAAGGGAAAGTATCCGAGTTGGAAAAACACTTGGAATCATCCACCGATCTTACTTCAAAAATTGGAATTGGACACACGCGCTGGGCTACCCATGGGGAGCCCAATGATGCAAATGCCCATCCGCATTATTCCTCCTCCGAGAAGCTGGCAATGATCCACAATGGGATTATTGAAAACTATGAAGTGCTTAAAAAAGACCTTCTTCAAAAAGGTTATACTTTTCAGTCTGAGACGGACACAGAGGTTTTTATCAAGTTTATTGAAGATATTCATACCAATAACCACTGCTCCTTAGAAGAGGCATTGCGTTTAGCTCTTCATAAAGTAGTCGGAGCCTATGCTATTGTTTTGATCAACAAAGAGGAGCCTGACACCTTGATCGCAGCCAGAAAAGGTTCTCCTTTGGTTATAGGAGTAGGAGAAGATGAATATTTTTTGGCATCAGATGCTACTCCGATCATCGAATACACGAATAAAGTCATCTATCTTGACGATTATGAAATTGCAGTAATTCGAAACAACCGACTTCAGATAAAATCCATTGAGAACATCGAGACGAATCCATACATCAATCAACTGGAAATGGAACTCGAAGCAATCGAAAAAGGCGGTTATGAGCATTTTATGCTCAAAGAAATCTATGAGCAGCCGAAATCAATCGCAGATTGCCTGAGAGGAAGGCTGGATGCTAAGTCCGGAAGACTTGTTCTCGGTGGCCTTCGTGATTACATGAATAAGTTCCAGAATGCAGAGCGTATCATCATTACAGCTTGTGGTACATCCTGGCATGCTGGTTTGGTTGCAGAATATCTTTTCGAAGAATTTGCTAGGGTTCCTGTGGAAGTGGAATATGCTTCGGAATTTCGATACAGAAATCCGGTGGTCAATGAAAAAGACTTTGTGATCGCTATTTCGCAATCCGGAGAAACTGCAGATACCCTTGCGGCTATCGAGCTCGCCAAATCTAAAGGCGCAACTATTTTTGGAGTTTGTAATGTGGTGGGATCCTCAATCCCAAGATTTACGCATGCTGGCTCTTACACTCACGCCGGTCCTGAAATCGGGGTAGCTTCCACTAAGGCTTTCACCGCCCAGATTTCAGTCTTGGCTATGATGGCTTTAAAGTTGGGTTATCAAAGGGGCACGTTACCTGAAAATCGATATATTCAGCTTCTACACGAACTAGCTGCTATTCCAGGCAAAGTGGAAAAGGCACTTCAAAGCAATGAGGCAATCAAATACATCGCCGGAGAATATAAAGATGTGCGAAATGCACTTTATTTAGGTAGAGGATATAATTTTCCTGTGGCGCTCGAGGGAGCTTTGAAACTTAAGGAAATTTCCTATATCCATGCTGAAGGTTATCCTGCTGCAGAAATGAAGCATGGACCCATTGCCCTGATCGATGAGGAGATGCCGGTAATTTTTATCGCTACCAAAGACAGTTCTTACGAAAAAGTGGTAAGCAATATTCAGGAGGTAAAAGCCAGAAAAGGAAAAGTAATTGCTGTAGTTACCGAAGGAGATACCCAGGTAAAAGCGCTAGCTGACCATGTCATTGAGATCCCTGCGACTCATGAAGCATTTACCCCACTGGTTGCGGTAGTACCTTTACAGCTTTTGTCTTATCATATTGCGGTGATGCGAGGATGTAATGTAGATCAACCAAGAAATTTGGCTAAATCGGTTAC
>CAZFSC010000057.1:0-20038 GCA_964521585.1 uncultured Limnohabitans sp. | reverse complement strand
AAATGAAACCAGATGAGCTCTCGCTTACCGAGCTTGTCGTGACTGGTTATACCATCGATAATCGAAGAGAGACTACCGGTTCTATTGCTACGGTAGATCCTAAGGACCTTACGATCATACCAACCGGTAACGTGGAGCAGACCCTTCAGGGTCGGGTTTCCGGGGTTACTGTAATTACGAATGGTCAGCCAGGTACTTCTTCAATTATTCGAGTTCGTGGTTTTGGTGCATTTGGAGGTAATGAGCCTCTGTATATTGTGGATGGAGTTCCGGTAGGAAGTACAGATTTCCTTAATCCGGATGATATCGAATCGACTACGGTATTGAAGGATGCTGCAGCAGCCTCAATTTATGGAGCTAGAGCTGCGAACGGTGTGATTATCTACACGACCAAAAAAGGAAGAAGAGGCGATCAGAAGCTACGAGTAGATTATAGCGGAATGGTTGGTATCACCAATCCGGGCGAAGGTATAGCAATGATGAATCCTCAGGATTTTGCCAATACTACTTGGCTAGCTGAGACCAACCAGGCAAGAATTGATGGCAGAGCTCCAAAGTATGAGCATCCGCAATTTGGAACTGGTTCTACTCCTACCCTTCCTTATTACATCAATGTGGGTGGTGCTGCCGGTGTAGCAGGCCCATTCTCCGCAGATCGTCTGGAGCAGGAACGTGCCAAGTACAATGTGGATCCTTCAAAAGGACCAATCTATCAGTTAGTACGCGCAGCTACAGGTGAGGGTACTGATTGGTACGATGCTTTGACTAGAAATGCTCCTTTGAATAGGCATTCGATTGGTTTAAATGGCGGTTCTCAAACCAGCAGATTCTACATCGGTTTAGGTTACCAGGATCAGGCTGGTATTATGATTGTCAATAATTTCAATCGAATCACCTTCCGTGCAAACTCTGAGTTTGATGTAACCAAAAACTTTAGAATCGGTGAAAACTTCCAGGCTACTTACCGTCAGGTATTGGGTCAGCAAGGTGGTTCAGGTGGACGAGGTGTATCAGATGATGAAAATGATATTCTACAGGCATTCCGTATGCCATCCATCATTCCGGTATACGATGAGTTTGGAGGCTATGCAGGAACTGCAGCAAGAGGCTTTAATAACCCAAGAAACCCCATTGCTAACAGGGAAGGAATCAGAGATAACAGAAATTACAATGCGGGAGCTTTTGGTAACGTTTATGCAGAATATGACATTCTGGAAAATTTGACCTTCAGAACTTCTCTTGGAATCAACTACGGTACTTATTATTACTGGGGTTATTCCAGATTGCAATACGAGAACTCGGAAAATAACTCGGCTTTCGGATACAACGAAGGTTCTGGATTTAATTTCGGTTGGACCTTTACCAATACTGCAACTTGGAAAAAGACTTTCGACAAGCATGCATTTGATGTGATTGTAGGTCAGGAAGCTTTGAATACCGGAGCAGGAAGATTTATTGACGCCAACGGTCAGAATCCTTTCTCAAGAGATCCGGATTTCATCAATATGTCTAACTTGCCTGTATCTACCAGACAAGTGAACTCAGGCCTGTTCAAAGGGGTAAACTTCAATTCTTACTTCGGTCGTCTGAATTATACTTACAATGATAAGTATCTATTCAGTGGAGTAGTGAGACGGGACGGTTCATCCAGATTTGGAGCGAACAATAGATATGGGGTATTCCCTGCTTTCTCTGCTGCCTGGAGAATTTCTTCGGAGGGCTTCCTTTCTTCAGCTACCTGGGTGGATGATTTGAAAATCCGAGGTGGATGGGGACAAATGGGTAACTCCAACAACGTGGATCCGAATAACCAATTTTCTTTATTCGGAGGTACTATCGGAGCGTCTTCTTATGATATTCGAGGAACAAATTCTTCTGCACTCATCGGATTTAGAAGAACCCGAATCGGTAACCCAAATGCGCAGTGGGAGACTGCTGTGACTACAAACGTTGGTTTTGACGGTACTTTCTTTAATGGAAGACTTGATGTGATCTTTGACTGGTGGAAAAAAGAAACCAAAGACTTATTGTTCACAGTTCCTATTCCTTTGACTGCAGGAAGTAATGCTGCACCACCAGCTGTAAATATTGGTGAGATGCTAAACAGAGGTTTGGATCTATTGGTAAGCACAAGAGGTAATCTTTCCAGTGAATTTACTTACGAATTGACTGTTACCGGATCAGTACTGAAGAACGAAATCGTTTCTTTGGCACCGGGACTTAACATCATCACTTCTGTGAATCCAGCTTACAGAGGTATTCGTCCAATCAGAAACTCTGTCGGACAGCCACTTTCTACCTTCTTTGGCTACAATACACTTGGCTTGTTTAGAAATGCCGAAGACGTAGCGAATCATGCAACTCAAGATGGTGCAGCTCCAGGTAGATTTAAGTTTGAAGATGTCAATGGCGATGGTGTTATTACTCCAGATGACCGAATCAACTTGGGTAATCCAATTCCTGATTTCACAGGTGGTATGAACTTTACGGTAGGTTATAAAGGCTTCGATCTTTCTGCTTATGTGTATACTTCAATTGGAAATGAAGTTTGGAACCAGTCCAAGTGGTTTACAGATTTCTTCCAAACTTTTGAAGGAGCTGCTATATCTGAGCGCTTAAAAGATGCATGGACTCCTACGAATTTGAATGCGACCATTCCTCAGGTGGAGAAGACTTCGAATTTCTCCACTTCCAACGTGGAAAATTCATTCTATGTAGAAGATGGTTCTTATTTGAGACTTCAAAACGTAACCTTGGGTTACACACTTCCTCAGACCCTTTTGGAGAGATGGAGATTGGAGCGATTGAGAGTATTCGCCTCTGCGAATAACCTATTCACAATCACAGGTTACGAAGGACTTGATCCTGCCGTAGGTGGTGACGCTGATTTGACATTCGGTATCGACGTTGGTAACTATCCGGTTACCAGAGGTTATACGTTCGGATTGAATCTTAGCTTCTAAGCTTTAACATTATATAAGAAATCGAGTTATAGAAACTATAATAGATGAAAAATGAAAAATTTTAAATTAAAAATCGGAGCCCTATTCGCATCAGGAATGATGATGGTAGCAGTGAGCTGTAGCGATGAGTTCCTGGAAGTTGCACCCACAGGTTTATTGGCAGAAGCACAATTGACTTCGCTTGCCGGGATCGATGCTTCCTTGATTGCTGTTTACTCCCAAGTAAATGGTAGAGGAAACAGATTGGGATCTCCATCCAACTGGGTTTGGGGGAGTATCAGAGGTGGGGAGGCTAACAAAGGTACTGACCCTGGAGATTTTACTTCAATCAACCCCATCCAGAGATTCGAGATCAATTCTGCATCCGGTGATGTGGGGTCGAAGTGGAATGTGGCTTACGAAGGTATCGCAAGAGCAAATAACGTATTGCGTTTGTTGCAAACCCCGGGTCCGGATGTGACTGCGGCCGACGTGAAACGAATCTCTTCCCAGGCAAGATTCTTGAGAGCACATTATTACTTTGAGCTCAAGCGTGATTATGGTAATACTCCATATGTAGATGAAACAGTGGATTACGGTAGTGGTCTGGAAGATGTGAAAAATGATAAGGATCTTTGGCCTTTCATAGAGGCAGATATGAAGTTTGCCGTAGATAATCTTCCCCCTACACAGCCTCAAGTTGGTCGGGTGAACTCTTGGGCAGCCAAAGCCTACCTGGGAAAAATTTATCTATATCAGAAAAAGTTTGCAGAAGCTAAGACTCTATTTACAGATGTAATCAACAATGGGGTGACCAGTAACAATTTGAAATACGGTCTGGTGCCTTATTACGATGATATCTTCCGTGGGGATAATGAGAACCATCGGGAATCGGTATGGGCTTACCAATCAGCTGCTGGTACAGGATCAGTAGCCAATGCTAACCCAGAATTTGATTTGAACTTCCCATACAATACAGGACCTTCCGGTCCAGGTAACTGTTGCGGATTCTTTCAGCCAAGTTTCACTTTTGTGAATGCATTCAGAACCAATGCTGCCGGACTTCCTCTATTGGATAAGTCATATAATAACCCTGCCAACCGGGTTAAAAATGATCAGAGTATCCTTACCGATCAGCCTTTTACACCTGATGCAGGTAATCTTGATCCTAGATTGGATCATACCGTAGGTAGAAGAGGTATCCCTTATTTGGATTGGCAAGATCATCCAGGAGCAGCTTGGATTCGAAATCAACCAAACGGTGGTCCTTATTCTCCGAAGAAATATGTCTATGAAAGAGCAGAGCAAGGTGCTTTCTTGGATAATTCCTCCTGGACCCCGGGTTACACAGGTATCAACTATATGATCATTCGTTTTGCAGATGTATTATTGATGGCGGCTGAAGCTGAAATCGAAACTGGTGGATTAGAGAAAGCCAGAGAATATGTCAATCTAGTAAGAACAAGAGCAATGAATTCTAAGCTGATGCGTAGTAATGGCACGATGGCTGCCAATTATGTGGTCAACACTTACACTGCTCCATGGACTGATGCTGCTACCGCGAGAACTGCCGTTCGAATGGAAAGAATGCTCGAATTAGGTATGGAAGGTCATAGATTCTATGACTTGGTAAGATGGGATATAGTGCAGGCAGAACTTGATTTCTACTTTGCACTGGATGGACAAATTTTAGCAGCTGCTCTTGGTGGAGCTAAATTCACTGACAAGCATAAACTAGTTCCGATCCCTCAGGATCAGATTGACTTGGTTGGATCTGACATTCTTATCCAGAATCCAGGTTTCTAATCTTTGAATTAAAATAAATTGGAAAGGGAAAGCTTTTTAGCTTTCCCTTTTTTTATTGCTTTTGATTATTTATTTCCCCTTTCAATCAAAATTGGTAATTTCAAGGCAATCAAGCACCCAATAAATTTAACCTATGAAGTTTACAAAATCTGGCATCTTGGCGCTGGTTCTACTCTCTACATTAATTTCATGTAGCCAAGAATCAACCTTGTTTGAATTAAAGACTCCCGATGAAACCGGAGTGGATTTTAACAATCAGTTGGTAGAGTCCGATTCCTTTAATATTCTTACCGATGAATATATTTTCAATGGTGGGGGACTGGCTGTTGCGGATTTTGACCAGAATGGACTTCCCGATCTTTTTTTCACTGGTAATCAGGTTTCCAATAAGCTTTATCTGAACCAAGGGGATTTTAAATTCCTGGATATCTCAGCTGCCGCAGGTATAGAAGCAAAAGACCGATGGTGTACCGGAACGACTGCAGTCGATATCAATGGAGATGGCTGGATGGATATCTATGTGACCACTGCGATGAAGACTGGTCCAGGGGAGCGAAATAATCTTTTGTTTGTCAATCAGGGCAAGGATTCCAATGGAAATATTTCTTTTAAGGAACAAGCAGCTGAATACGGAATCGCAGATTCCGGAAATGGAATGGGAGCATCCTTTCTGGATTATGATCTGGATGGGGACTTGGATTTGTATGTGTTGAATAATGAGCAAAGCAAAATCACACCATCCAATTACCGGGAGAAAATTACAGATGGCTCGGCTATCAACAATGATGCTTTCTATCGAAACAATGGTGATGGAACCTTTACCAATGTTACGCTGGAAGCAGGGATTACCATTGAAGGGTTTGGCTTAGGCTTGGCTATTTCGGATCTGAATAATGATGGATGGCCGGACATCCATGTCAGCAATGACTATGTCACCAATGATATCCTTTACATCAATAATCAGGACGGGACATTTTCAAATCGCTCAAAGGACTTTTTAAGGCATCAAAGCCAGTTTTCGATGGGATCTGACATCTCTGATTTTAATAATGATGCGCTGCCGGATTTGATTACCATTGATATGCTGGGCGAGGATAATTATCGGAAGAAGACGACGATCGGTAAAAACTCCTACCAAGTCTATATTAGCAATGAACAGTGGGGCTACGAATATCAATACGTCAGAAATATGCTCCAGCTGAATAATGGTGTAGGGATACCTTTCAGTGAGATCGGACTGATGGCTGGGGTATATCAGACAGATTGGAGCTGGGCACCACTTTTTGGAGACATGGATAATGACGGTTTGCGGGATCTGCTGATTACCAATGGATTTCCGAGAGACATTACGGATAAAGATTTTGCAAATTACCGGGCAGATGTTGGCTCAGTGGCGAGCATCCGTCAGTTGCTTGATTCTATTCCAATTGTAAAAATCCCGAATTACGCTTACCGGAACAATGGGAATCTGACTTTCAAGGACTCCGGAAAGGAGTGGGGGTTAAATGTGCCCTCTTTTTCAAATGGGGCAGCTTATGTGGATTTGGATCTTGACGGCGATTTGGATTATGTTGTCAATAACATCAATGATCCTGCATTTTTATTTGAAAATAAACTGAATGACCAAAAGGAAAAACCTAATTACCTACGGATCAAACTCCAAGGGGATAAGAATAATCCGATGGGCTTGGGTGCCAAAGTGGTTTTGAAATTGGCGGATGGCACGATTCGATATCAGGAACAGCAAATTGTAAGAGGATACATGTCCTCTATTGAAGATGTCCTTCATTTTGGATTGGGAGCTGATCCTAAAGTGGCCTTGGTTGAAGTGACCTGGCCTGATGGAAAGCTTTCTCAGCTTCAGGAGGTGGAGGCAAACCAGGTGCTGAAAATCAGTTACAGCGAGGCAAAACCAGGTAAATATGAAGTTGCCATTATCGATTTACCTGCCAATAAACCCATGTATGCTGAGGTTTCAGATCAGGTAGGTATTCAATATGTACACCAGGAAGATGATAAAATCGACTTTAATATTCAGCGGACCCTTCCGCATAAGTTGAGTCAATATGGACCTTCATTGGCTGTCGGTGATGTAAATGGGGATTCATTGGAAGATTTGATCGTAGGCTCTGCAGCCGGCTTTTCCCCAAAGCTTTTTATTCAGAAGCCTGACGGAAATTTCACCGAAAGAGAATTGCTTCCCGGGGAAAATTCAAATTTTGAGGAAATGGGGATGCTCCTTTTCGATTTGGACAATGATGGTGATTTGGATCTCTATCTGGTCAGTGGAAGCAGCGAATTTGTACCGGAGTCTGCCGAATATATTGACAGATTGTATATTAACGATGGTTCTGGAAACTTTACGCTCAACAGGAATTTTGCTGCAGCAAAAGCGAGTGGAACCGCAGTTCGAGGGGCAGATTACGATGGAGATGGGTACATGGATCTTTTTGTAGGTGGAAGAACGCCAATCGCAAAGTACCCCGTTGCGGACCGTAGTTTTTTATTTAAAAACAACCAGGGGATTCTCCAGGATGTGACGGACCAAGTCGCTCCAGCGCTTAGAAATATCGGCATGGTGACAGATGCAATCTGGTCTGATGTGGATTTGGATGGAAATGTAGATTTGGTGGTAGTCGGTGAATTAATGGCGATTACAGTATTAAAGAATGAAGGAGGTAAGTTCTCTAAAATGGAGAATACTGGATTGGAAAATTATTTAGGCTGGTGGAATTCGATCATTCCTGGAGATTTTGATCAGGATGGAGATACTGACTTTATCGTAGGGAATCTCGGAGAAAATAATCCGCATCATCCTACCTCGGAGCGTCCGGTAAAAATCTATGCAAAGGATTTTGATGGAAATGGCAGCATGGACCCGATTACGTTTGCCTATTACAAGAATAAGGAAGGAGTTTATAGCTCTTATCCAAGTCATTTCTGGGATGATCTTTATGGTCAGAGTACCTTATTCCGGAGAAAATATGAGCGGTATAAATCGTATGCGCTAAGCACGGAGGATGATATTTTCACACCTGAGGAAAAGGAAGGTGCCTTGATATTGACTGGGAATTACGATAAGTCCGCTTTCATCAGAAATCTGGGGAATGGAAAATTTGAACTTACATCACTTCCCAATTTAGCGCAAGTCGCTCCGGTAAATGGTCTTTTAGCTGAAGACATTAATGGCGATGGGTTTCTGGATGTGTTGTTGGTAGGCAATGACTATGGAAATGAAATATTTACCGGTAGGCTGGATGCCCTTGTTGGTTTGGCGCTCTTGGGTGATGGTGCAGGAAATTTCTCTCCCCTCAAGCCCAATGAAAGCGGATTTATAGTTCCCGGAGATGCAAAGGCTTTGGTGAAATTGGCAGCTGCTCAGGGAGCTCCGCTTTTAATAGCCTCTCAAAATAGGGATTCGTTGCGTGTATTTAGAAAATCTGAAGTCCTCTCAAACTCTCGTTCCATCACGCCCTCGATGAATACGATGGCCGTAGAAGTGGAATTGGAATCCGGTAAAAAACAACGATTTGAAACAACGCTCGGGGCCGGTTTTCTTTCCCAAACCTCCAGAGAAATCGATTTGCCTAGAAACCTGAAGGCGATCACCCTGATTGGATTTGATGGGAAAAGATCGTCAGTTGACCTCAATACGCTGGACTGATCAGCCGTAAATCTGCCCGGGTTTTGCCGCGCAGATATCCAGCATCAGTTCTGCTACTTGATCCGTTACATCTTCAAAGTAAAGCCTTCCTTTTTCAGGGGAGGCTTTTTTTGGATTTCCTATCCCGGTATCCGCCGACACCTCTGACCATTTTCGCTCAGCCCATGCCCATTTTTCCCGTACACCTTTGATTTTGCTTTTTTTCTCAGTTCCATCACCTGCCTCTTCCAATGGAAGCACCAGTTCAGGATGCAGGTGCATGATCAAGGACGTTTCCATTTCATCAGCATGGTCACCGGCTTCTTCGAAGTACTTGGATTTGTCCACTGCCTGAAACCAATTACAGGTAAAGAGAAGCATTTCCGGAAACTTCAATCCCAACTCCCGAAGCATGGTCTTAAAATCATTTCCGCCATGGCTATTGACTATAAGAAATTTCTTTACTCCCTGCCGGTTGAGTACAGTAAGAATATCCTCAAGAATGATCAGTTGAGTACTTGGGTTAAGGTTGATATCAAGATAAATGTCTGATTGGCCTGTATTGACCCCAAATGGAATCGTCGGTAGAACGGTCACGTTTCCTCCTTTTTCCCAGGCTTTTTCTCCCGCTCTTGCTGCTACTGCATCAGCCTCATAGATGTCTGTTCCATAAGGCAAATGGTAGTTGTGTGCTTCTGTGGCGCCCCAAGGCAATACCGCTAAGTCAAATCGGTGATTTTCAAGTTTTTTCCAATTGGATTCTTTTAAAAGATAGGGCTTCATTCTAGGAATTTTAAATGATTTAATGTGAAAGAGGCCTTTTTGGAGGCATTTTTTGATAATTTGACAATCGATTCTAAAATACACCTTATGTCCGAAAGAAGAAAGTTTATCAAACAATCCCTGGCCAGTACTGCATTCTTGATACCTGGTATTTCCCATGCATCCATGGTTTCAAATCTTCGAAGGGAAAATCAAGTTAGTGAGCTACCTCTGATTTTATCCACTTGGAACCATGGACTTCCTGCCAATCAGGCTGCTATGGAAAAATTGAAGTCCGGAGGATCTATTTTGGACGCCGTGGAGTCTGGTGTCCGTGTGACCGAGCTGGATATGGATAATCTTTCGGTAGGACTTCAGGGATTGCCTGATCGGGAAGGGATCACTACACTTGATGCTTCAATCATGACAGGAGATGGCAACTGTGGATCCGTGGCATTTGTCAGACAGGTCAAGCATCCCATTTCTTTGGCCCGAAAAGTAATGGAAAACACACCTCATGTCCTGCTTGCCGGAGAAGGTGCGCGGCAATTTGCAATTGCAGAAGGATTTCCTCTGGAAAAGGAAGAACTTAGCCCAAAAGCCGCAAAAGCATATGCCAAATGGAAAGAAAGCAGCCAGTATAAGCCCATCATCAATATCGAAAATCACGATACCATTGGAATGATCGGTATCGATGCCAATGGAAATATGGCAGGAAGTTGTACTACCAGTGGCCTTGCTTACAAAATGCACGGCAGAGTAGGTGATAGCCCGATTATAGGTGCGGGCCTTTTTGTCGACAATGAAGTAGGTGCAGCTACGGCAACTGGATTGGGAGAATCGATTATCAAGATCTGCGGGAGTTTTTTGATCGTGGAATTGATGCGACAAGGTAGAACTCCGCAGGAAGCATGCGAGGAAGCTGTGCGTAGATTGATCGCAAAAAACAAAAATATCAATGACATTCAGGCTGGGTTTCTTGCGGTCAATAAAGAAGGGTTAACCGGAGCATTTGCAGTACATCCGGGCTTTAATTTTGCCAAGGCCACTTCAGCCGAAAATGTGTTGATTGATTCCAATTCCCATTTCAAATCATGAGTAAAATCTTCCTTGAAACTCCAGTCTATAACCTAGAGGCATGCATGCAAGCTGCGGCATTTGGGGTAGATCGGTTGGAGTTATGTTCAAACTTTGCCGAAGGTGGAGAGACTCCCAGCGCAGGAATGCTTAAGATATTGAAGTCTGAGATAGACTTACCGGTTTTTGTGATGATCCGGCCCAGGGCTGGAGATTTTTTTTATTCTCAGAAGGAACTGATGGTTATGAAGCGGGATATAGAGCTCCACGGAGAGATCGGTGCAGATGGGTTCGTGTTTGGTGTGCTGGATAATAAAGGGAGAGTGAATACCGATGCCTGTGAGTCTCTGATTCGTGCTGCAGGAGGTAAACCCTGCACTTTTCACCGGGCTTTTGATGTTTCGGCTGATTATTTTGATTCGCTGGAAAAAATAATTTCCTGCAAGTTTTCAAAAATACTGAGTTCAGGAGGAAAAAAATCAGTTTCAGAAGGATTGCCGCTATTGGAGAAACTGATGGAAATAGCAAAAGATAGGATAAGTATCATGCCTGGCGGAGGTACCAAGCCGGAGCATGTCAAAATACTCCGGCAAACTGGATATCTCAAAGAAGTTCACGCTTCCTGTAAAATCTGGCGGCCTTCCAAGAATGAATATTTTAATCCTGAAGTCTCATTTTCGGAGAATCCACAGTCTTATTCCCATCATTTAGAAGTAGATCAAAATCTGGTCAATCAATTTTTGGAGGTATTGGAAGGATGAGATTGAAGATCGGAGTAGCGTTATTATGGCTTGGCCTGGCAATGGCTTGTGGTCCTATTTCAGAGCGGAAGCAGCCTGCACCTTCCTTGGAGCAATTGGCCACGCTGGATTTGAAACTGGATGGGGAGCAACTTGCAAATGCCTATTGTGGGAGCTGTCATATCAAACCGGAGCCTTCTGTATTGGATAGGAAGACCTGGAGTGCAAAGGTTCTTCCGGACATGCGAAAGCGTTTGGGATTGTATTTAGAAGAGGATTTTGGCAGTGTGACGCCGGAAGACGCTGGAATTCCGAAAGGTATTTATTCCAAAGTTCAGCTGATCCAGCGGGATGATTGGCAGAAGATTTATGATTACTATCTGGAGAATTCACCTGAAAATCCTTTGCACCAATCTGAAAAAGAAAGTCCCAGACCTGGGATTCCGGGCTTTGAAGTGATTCAGCCGAGCTACGATTTTATTTATCCCAGCTTAACTACCTTGGTTAAGATTCATCCTGAGACAGGAGATCTTTGGATGGGAAACCGATTTCGAAGACTGTTTATCCTGGATTCTAAGAAGGGTTTCCAACGAAAAGATTCTATTGAGACAGACATAGCCCCGGTGGAGATTGACTGGAAAGATGATGGAAGTTTTGAACTACTGACCATGGGGCTGATGGATCCATCCAACGATTCTGTAGGAACACTTTCGGTTTTTGAGAAGCAGGGAAATGTCTGGAAAAGTCAGAAAATATTGGATAGCATGATGCGACCTGTCCACCGGCTTCGAGCAGATCTGGACGGAGATGGATTGGATGATTATGTCACTGCTCAATTTGGAAATCACCTGGGGAAATTGGCTTTACATTATTCCAACGGAACAGATGTCGTTCTTTTGGCACAACCAGGTGCAAGACGGATCATTGCCCATGATCTTGATGGGGACAGTGATCTAGATCTTCTGGTCCTGATGACGCAGGCAAATGAAGGAATTTTATCCTTGATCAATGATGGACAGGGAAATTTTGTATCTAAATATCTATTGAGATTTCAGCCTGCATTCGGTTCCAGTGATTTTCGATATGAGGATATGAATGGGGATGGTTTTAAAGATTTGATTTTAGTCAACGGGGATAACGCAGATCAATCTCAGATTTTAAAATATTACCATGGTGTCCGGATTTTCTTAAACAATGGAGAGAATGAGTTTGAAGAATCCTGGTTTTATCCTATGCATGGTGCAAGTGGTCTTGAAATCGATGATTTCGATGGGGATGGGGATTTGGATATTTTTGCATTGTCCTTTTTTCCCGACCCCAATCAAAAACCCGCTCAGGATTTAATTTTTTTCAGGCAGAATTCAGAGAATCAGTTTACTCCCTTTGTACTGGAGAAAGGTTACGATTCACACTGGCTGACTATAAGCAAAGGAGATCTGGATCTGGATGGGGATCAGGATGTAGTCGTGGGTGCTTTTGAGTTTGACGATTTGTATAAAAGACCGAGTAAAAACTGGCGACCCTTTCTGATTTTGAAAAACAAAACAAAATAATAAAATATAAATTGGATCATGATTAAAATATTATTTTGAATAAATAAATTAATAGCCTTTTTATTTGCTATAGTGGGATTTTTTCAGTAAGTTATTCTTCACTCTAAATTCTTTAATCATGGTAAAAAGCTTTCAAGGTGTCCGTGTGGTAGAACCCAAAAGGGCCCCAGTTCAAAACATCTGCGTCAAAGACCACATGTCTACACATCTGGTCACTTTCAAATCCGACGATACCATTGATCAGGTGATGGAAGTATTTGCAAAAAAGAAAATATCCGGGGCTCCGGTATTGAATGAGTCAGGGGACTTGGTAGGAATTATCTCTGAAGGGGACTGCCTGCGAGAAATAATCAAAGGAAAGTATAGCAATACCCCAAAATTCCCCGCGAAAGTAAGTGAACATATGACGACAAATGTACTGACGCTCTCGCCAGATCTTTCACTTTTTGATGCCGCACAAAAATTTTTAGAACTTAAAATCCGGAGATTTCCGGTTATAAAGGATGGTGAATTGGTAGGGCAGATCAGTTTGAGTGATGTCATTCGCGCTTTCCCTTCTCTCAAACAAACTACCTGGTAATCAACAAAAAGGCCTCGAATGATCGGGGCCTTTTGATTTAGCGGAATTACTTTGATTTTTCAATCGCTCTTTCCACATCTTTTAGGATGTCCTCTGGATGCTCCAAGCCTACAGAAAGCCGGATTAAACCAGGATGTATCCCGACTTTTTCCCGTTCCTCTGGGGTAAGTTTGCTATGGGTCGTGGAGGCGGGATGGGTAATGATACTCCGGCTATCACCCAGATTGGCTGTCACCGAAATCATCTGCAACTGATCAATAAATCGCTGGGCCCGGGCTACTCCCCCTTCCAGATTAAGAGTGACTATGCCTCCTCCCTGGCTCATCTGCTTTTTGGCAAGATGATGCTGGGGATGAGATTTTAAAAACGGGTACTTTACCTCCAGGACTCCTGGTTTCCCTTCAAAATATTCAGCAAGTTGCAAAGCACTGCTGCAATGTCGATCCATTCTAATTGCCAGGGTTTCCATGCTTTTGGAAAGAATCCATGCATTGAAAGGTGAAATGGCCGGACCGGTATGCCGGGTGAAAAATTGGACTTCTTTGATCAATTCGGCTTTGCCCAATATCAGTCCCCCTAAAACCCGACCTTGACCATCAATGTATTTGGTAGCCGAGTGAGTGACCAGATGGGCTCCCCATTTTGAGGGTTGCTGCAAGTAAGGAGTGGCAAAACAATTGTCTACTACCAAAATTAAGTTGTGAGCGGAGGCGAATTTGCCGGCCCATTCCAGATCAATCAGCTCAAGACCAGGGTTGGATGGCGTCTCGATGAAAAGCATTTTGGTGTTGGGCTGTATCAGTCTATCCCACTGCTGATAGTCCGAAATGTCTCCATAGGTCGATGTGATGCCCCATTTGGGAAATAATCGGGTAAGTAACTGATGGGTAGAACCAAATAGAGACCTTGCAGCCAAAATATGATCTCCTTGCTGAAGTAAAGAAGCGATACTTCCAAACATGGCCGCCATACCGGAGGCTGTCGCGATTCCATCCTCTGTTCCTTCTGCGGCGCAGACTTTATCAATCAAATCAGACGAATTTGGATTGGCGTAGCGGGAATAGATATTCCCGGGGATTTCATCGGCAAACATGGACCTTGCCTCCTCTGCCGAATCAAATGTGAAACTGGAAGTCAGGTAGATGGCTGAGGAATGCTCTTTTTGATTGGAGCGCTGTTGGATCCGGATTTGATCGGTTTCGAAATGACTCATGGGTTGTTCGGTTTGAAAACTGTTAAAATTTTCAGGGCTGAAAAAGAATTTTTCCCAAAAACAGAATTCGAACCAGTAGTCAGGCAGTATGGATTGTGCCAATTTATAGTTCCCGTTGAGGGTAGGATTTGGCACCGTTCTCCTGGTGAGGGATGGTTGCCAGAGGGTCATCGAGCCTATTCTCTCGCCTCTTCTTTATAAATCAGTCTCCTGATTGATTACAAAGAAATGCCGAATTACCGGGAATCCAAAATTTTTATAATCAATCGTTGAATTGATTCATTGTTCGCTCTATTCCTAGCGTGCAGAAAGTTAAAATCATTTCGATCGCTTTGTCCATCATAGGGGGTAGTGCTTCGAATTCCGCACTGGTGAATCTTCCCAATACGAAGTCCACCTGTCTTCCTTTTGGAAAATCGTCTCCAATTCCCATTCTCAGCCTTGGATAGTCTTGTCCACCGGTGAGTTCCTCAATATTTTTGAGACCATTATGTCCGGCTGCACTTCCTTTTGGTTTTAACCGAAGCTTCCCGAAGGGGATTGCCACGTCATCGACCACAACCAGAATATTTTCTTTTGGTATCTGCAAAGTTTTCATCCAATAATTGACCGCCTTGCCACTGAGATTCATATAGGTGGTTGGTTTGATCAGATGGATGCTGCGGCTTTTATGTTTGAATTCTGACTTGAAAGCCAGTCGGTCGCTGGACCAGGAGCAGGATTCTTTTTCCGCCAATCTATCCAAAGTCAAAAATCCGATATTGTGGCGGGTGAGCTCATATTCTGGCCCGATATTGCCCAAACCAATAATTAGGTATTTCATTTTAAAATGCTAACTAAGCTTGAAAATAAAAAATCCTGCCGAAAAGGGCAGGATTTAAAATTAGTTTGAATAAAGGATTAATCCTCTGCTCCAGCTTTCTTGCCTCTAAGTGCTCTTGGAATACCAATGGTCACAATAGAAACATTAGGGTTGGTCAAGATTTCAAAGCCTTCAACACTTAAGTCTTCCACTTTGAAAGATTTACCCAAATCCAAATTGGAAATGTTTACTTCGATAAAATCAGGCAGATCCTTTGCCAAACCTTTCACCTTCAAAACTCTGGTCTTCATCTCCAGTTTACCACCTTTGGCAATACCTGGGGAGCTACCTACCACCTTAACGGGGATCTCAAATTTAATTGGTTTGTCTTCAGAATAAGCAACAAAATCAGCATGCAGGATCATCTCACTCACTGGATGAAACTGTGCATCTTTCAAGATCGCTTTGATGATTTTTCCTTCGATGTTCAACTCAACCAAGTGAACTTCAGGAGTGTAAATTAGGTCTCTGAATAAGATAATCGGTGAGTAGAAATGAATCTGCTCTGGAATACCCGGTCCATAAACGACACAGGGAACATTGCCAGCTTCTCTTAATTCAGAAAGACTTGCACTGTCGAGATTTGCTCTTTTAAACCCTATAACCTCTAGTGTTTTCATATATGTATTTTTTAAAATTGGTTCAATTAAATAAACAAGGAACTGATGGAGGTGTTGCCAGTCACTGCATGAATTGCCTTGCCAAACAACTCAGCTACTGTCAATGCCTTAATTTTTGAAGATGATTGCTTCATCGATATGGTATCGGTGATCACTAGTTCAACCAATTTCGAATTCTCAATATTCTCGTATGCATTTCCAGAAAGTACCCCATGTGTGGCAATTGCTCTTACAGAAGTAGCTCCTTTATCGGTCAGAATTTCTGCTGCTTTGCAGAGCGTACCTGCAGTATCCACCAAATCATCTACCAGAATCACATCTTTTCCTTCTACATCACCGATGACCTGCATGGAAGCAATCTCATTGGCTCTTTTTCTGTGCTTGTCACAGACTACCATTTCTACCTCAAAATGCTTGGCGTAAGCCCTGGCTCTGGCTACTCCTCCCACATCAGGAGATGCGAAAATCATATTGTCCAGCCTTAGCGAGTTCAAATAGGGCACAAAAATAGCTGATCCATTCAAATGATCCAAGGGGATATCGAAAAAACCCTGAATTTGTCCGGCATGGAGATCGCAGGTCATAATCCGATCGGCACCGGCAGAGGTGATCATGTTTGCAATCAACTTTGCTGCAATCGATACCCGAGGTCTGTCTTTGCGGTCTTGGCGGGCGTATCCGAAGTATGGAATAACTGCGCATACCTTATAGGCACTTGCTCTCTTAGCAGCATCGATCATCAGGCAAAGTTCCAAAAGATTGTCACTGGGTGGGGTAGTGCTTTGCACCAAAAAAACGGTGCAGCCTCTTATTGATTCGTCAAAACTTGGAGATAACTCCCCATCGCTAAATCTGGAAAGGGTCAGATCCCCCAACTTTTTACCATAACTCTTGGCAATTTTTTCTCCTAATTTTTCACTGTTGGTTCCTGCAAAGATTTTAACCTCAGACATACGTGGTGGTTTTTTTGAGAATTGGATACTGGTTCCACAAAAGTAACAATTCCTTTGGAGCCTGACTAAGATGGTTCAAATACATTGATGTGAATATTTTCATTTCTTCAATTTATAAATTATTGAATCCATCCATCATTCAGATTAAAAGCGCTTCAGGTGTTTCCTTATAATTTTCCGATCCTGTAATTTTCTTGCAGAAAGACAAATTACTTCTCCTTGTCCTCTTTTTTCATGCTATTTTAGAAAATCAGTCCCAATTAGAATCAAAAATCAATCTTATGCGAATACGCTTATCCCTTTTTATCCTGCTCCTTTTTGGTACAGCAAGTCTGTTTGCCCAAACAGTTCCCAGTCCCAAATCTCACTTTGGTTTTGAGATCGGTGAAGATTATAAACTTGCCAATTACACTCAGACAGAAGCCTATTTCAAAAAAGTAGCAGAAGCCAGTGATCGTGTGCTGCTAAGCAGCATCGGCAAAACAGAATACGGCCGCGAGCAGCCGATGATGATCGTCACAGCCCCGGCCAACTTTGCCAAGCTGGATCGGTACAAGGAGATTTCCCAAAAGCTCGCACGAGCAGAAATCAGTCGTGAAGAAGCAGAGGTACTGATTTCGGAAGGCAAACCTGTAGTTTGGATAGATGGTGGCCTTCATGCAAATGAAGTGGTAGGTCCTCATCAACTGATCCAAACATTGTATGAACTGGCCTCCAGAACTGATGCTGAGACTATGAAGATCCTTGATGAGGTGATTATTCTTTTGGTTCATGCCAATCCTGACGGAATGGAAATCATGTCTGATTGGTACATGCGTAAAGAAGATCCTACCAAGCGAGATCAGAATATTCCGATTCTTTATCAGAAGTATGTAGGACACGACAATAACCGTGATTTCTACATGAACAACATGAGTGAGGCTGAGAATATGTCCCGCCAGCAGTACATCGAGTGGATACCTCAGATCATATACAACCACCACCAATCCGGACCGGCGGGCACAGTAGTAGCAGGGCCTCCATATCGTGATCCATTCAATCATGTGTTTGATCCCCTTATTATCACGAGTCTGGATGCGGTAGGTGCTTCGATGATCAATAGACTTCATCAGGAAGATCGCCCTGGCTATACCCGATTGGATGGCTCTGTTTTCTCGACCTGGTGGAACGGAGGCTTGCGAACAACTCCTTATTACCATAATCAAATCGGTATTTTGACAGAAATCATCGGCAGCCCCACGCCTTCAAATGTACCCTTGGTTCCGGAGCGGTTGATTCCTAATAATTCCAACCCTTTCCCGATCACTCCGAGAGAATGGCACTTCAAGACCTCGATTGATTACTCTGTTTCCCTTAATTATGCGATTCTCAATCATGCGGTAAGGAATGGAGATGACCTGCTCCGAAATATCTACATTATGGGAAAAAGATCCATTGACCGGGGAAACACCGATACTTGGACCATGTATCCAAAGAATGCCCAGGCAATCGAAGAGGCCTATGCAAAAGCGCAAAAATCCAAAAAGAATGAATCTGATGAAGAAGTTTACATCGGTTACAGATCGGGTGTACCGACCCAATTCTACGATTCTGTGTACAAGGATCTTTCTAAAAGAGATCCACGAGGCTACATTCTGCCTGCTGATCAACCTGATTTTTCTACGGCGGTCAAGTTTCTCAATGCCTTGATCAAATCCGGAATTCAGGTACATCAGGCGAGTAGTGATTTTACTGTAAATGGGAAAACGTATCCGAAAGACTCCTATATCGTCAAGACTGCGCAGGCATTCCGGCCTCATGTGATCGACATGTTTGAGCCACAGGATCATCCAAATGACTTCCTGTATCCAGGAGGACCTCCTATTCGTCCTTATGATGCAGCAGGCTGGACTCTAGCCTTTCAAATGGGGTCTGAGATTGATCGGATCTATGAGGACTTCGATGGCCCCTTCAAGGCTTTGCCTTATGGAGAGCTTCAGACTCCTCCTGCTAGACCTTTGGCCTCCGGATCAGGCTACCTACTGGATGTGAGAAATAACAACAGTTTTATGGCAGTGAATGATCTGCTGGATGCTAAAGTGAAAGTTTACCGAACTACTTCGGCCAGCAACGGGCTTCCGGCGGGATCTTTTTATGTGACTGGTGGAAAGGAAATTCTGGCAAGAGCTGCTTCGGAATATGGGGTATATCCCAAGCCGGTAGGTGCAATGCCTAAAGATGCTAAAGAAATCAAGCCAAGTCGTATCGCTCTTTACGATTACTATGGCGGGTCAATGCCTTCCGGATGGGTGAGATGGATGCTGGAGCAATTTAATTTTGATTACCAGTTGCTATTTCCAAAAGAGATCAATGAAGGGAATTTAAGTGAAAAATATGATGTCATCTTATTTATAGGGCCTGGGATTCCTGGACCGAATCAGGCTAGGTATGGAAGATCACTGCCAAAACCTGAAGAGATTGATCCCAAATACCATCATATGCTTGGTAGCTTTACCAAGGCTGAATCTGTCCCTCAATTGAAGACATTTCTTGAAAAAGGAGGAGAGATCATCACCGTCGGATCAGCCACGGATCTTGCTTTTCATTTGGGACTACCAGTCAATGATGCTTTGGTAGAATTGTCAGCAGATGGTGCTGCCAGACCGCTCAGCGGGGAGAAATATTATATACCAGGTTCGGTCTTAGAAATGCATGTGGATAATTCCGTGCCAATCAATTATGGAATGGGTGACAAGGCATACATCATGTTCAACCGAAGTCCGGTTTTCACACTTTCGCCGAATGCCGCTAATCTTGGTGTAAAACCGATCGCATGGTTTGGAGAAGAAGAGCCACTTCGAAGTGGCTGGGCTTGGGGACAATCCTATCTTAAAAACGGAGTGACCGCCTTTAAAGCAGAAGTGGGCAAAGGGACCTTTTACGCTTTTGGGCCGGAGATAACTTTCAGAGCTCAGTCACACGGGACCTTTAAAATGCTGTTTAATGGATTGTATAATTAATCTTATAGATTGAATTTATAAAAGGTGGTTTTCTGATGTGCCCCCAAAAAGTTAAACACTTATTGGGGGCATTTTTATGGGCAGAAAAATAAAGTTTGATATCGACTTTAAACTTAACGTTGTTCTTCAAATTAATAAATGGAAAGAATCCAGGGGAAACTATTGAACCATTTCGTCCAGGTTGCAAGATAGATGGTAATGGAAGGGAACAGGTCTGAGATTTTTTTCTTTTCCCCAATAAGAAAGAAACTCACCTTAGAAATTATGAGTATCTAAATTAGATCTATT
>CAZFSC010000056.1:7960-20485 GCA_964521585.1 uncultured Limnohabitans sp. | reverse complement strand
ATCAAACTCTGAATTTTGATTTTAGCCTTGAGTAAAACTCATTTTCCCTTTGTTAAAAATAAGAGGATCCGGAGTTCATTTTAGGATTTTCAGACCGACTGCTTCGATGCCTGAAAGTTGATTTTGTCTCATGTATTGGACGAAAGCGATTTTTTGGGTTTCCGGTTTGAGAATGAATGGGATGGTGTCGTAATGGGTGTAGGTATTCCCAAAACCATCTCCGAGCGGCCTTCCAGTTTTAGAATCAAACAGCGGCATATTGATCAATTGGTTGCCAATGATTGCCTGTGTTGAATCCATGCTGATAATTCGGATGTAACAATTAGAAAAATCATAGGATTCATTGTAACGAAGCGCAATTAAGCTTTTCCGGTCGGCTAGATCCAGTTTTTTCAAGTCGAAAATAATGGAATCCGACACCGCCCACCCATTTTCTTCTACAGATTTGAACTCCTCAAATAGCCGATCCCCAGAACAGCTTGTCAGCGCCATCCAAATCAATCCAATAATTGCAGTTCTGACTTTAGTCATTTTCAGATGAATTGGGATTTTGGCCTTGATTTTTTCTGGGAGGGAAGCGTCTTTTTCCCTGCTTTGGCTTCTGTTCTCCAGATTTATCCTGAGCTGGATTGGTCTTTTGATTTTCGACATTTTGCCTCTTTGGCTTTCCCGAGTTTTGAACTGGATTCGACTGTTCCTGTTTTTGGCCTTTATTTGCGTCAGCCTGAGGATCACGAGGTTTTTTTCTCTTTTTGTTTCTTCGCTTTTGAGGGTTTTCACCTGTTCTGGGTTCTTTAGGACCCTCATTTTTTGGCTGCACCTTCTGCTGTTGGTGATTTTGATTTGCCGCTTTTGGCTCTTGAGCCCGGTTGGAGGAATCAGAATTCCGCTTGTTTTTTGGTTTTTTCTTTTTGGAGGGTTTAGTCGAAAATTTCTTATCCAAAAGTTCCAACTCCCGGGTGGATTTGGCAGCAAAATCCTCAACATCCGATGATTTGTCTACCTGAAGATTAAATACCTTAATTCCTTTCTCGTTGAGTTCCTGAATTTCTCTCACGCGCTCACAGGAAATGGTGTGCCAGTCATTGTCATTGTTATAGCTGAACCACATCAACTTTCTGAAAATATCAGTTTTTTGAAGTTTGGCTGGGCCAGACTCGGTCATCAGGGGGCGATCTACATTTGGAATATCCTTGATGGCATCCATGTAGGTATCCAGTTCATAGTTCAGACAGCACTTCAGACGGCCGCACTGACCACTCAGTTTACCAGGATTGAGGGAAAGGTTTTGATAACGGGCTGCCGAGGTACTTACATTTTTGAAATCGACCAGCCAGGTAGAGCAGCAGAGTTCTCTGCCGCAAACCCCAATCCCTCCGAGTCTTCCGGCTTCCTGCCGAAGACTAATCTGCTTCATTTCTACTCGGATCCGAAATTCTCCAGCCAACAATTTAATCAGCTCTCTGAAATCTACTCGCTCATCGGCAGAGTAATAGAAGGTTGCTTTGGAGTTGTCGGCCTGGAATTCAATGTCAGACATTTTCATTTTCAGGCCCAATTCATCGATGATTTGCCGGCAACGATACAAACTGGGGATTTCCCGATTTTGGGCTTCGCCCCATCGTTCCATGTCTTTTTGATTGGCTACACGGTAAATCCGGAGGATGTTGTCATCATCCCTGATCTTCCGCTTCTGCATTTGCAGACGGACCAATTCCCCTTGCAAGGAGACATGACCGATATGATGTCCGCTGGGAACATCCACTACCACTGGATCGCCTGTATTGAGTTGGAGATAATCTACATTTCGGTAATACTCCTTTCTTCCACCTTTGAATTTGACTTCTACGATATCAAAATTATCTACTTCTGGAATGCCCATATGACTGAGCCAGTCAAAGACATTCATCTTATTACAATCACTCGTCCCGCAAGTACCGTTACTTTGGCAACCTCCGGTCCCTCCTGAGGAAGAGGAGCAAGTACTACATCCAGCCATAATATTTATACAGGTTTTCCCTGATTGAGTTTGAGTTTATTGATTTACTAATTTTAGAATATCCTGTCCGATATCCTTTCTGAAATATGCTTTTTCCCATGAAATCGAATTCACAGTATTGAAAGCATTTTCTAATGCTTCGGCTAAATTTTTTCCTTTACCGGTGACAGCCAGCACCCGGCCACCCTGATTGACCAATTCCCCCGCTGCATTTCTGTCGGTACCGGCATGAAAAATTCTGCTTCCTGGGGTTTCTTTTGGTAAAGAGATTGGAAATCCCTTTTGATAGGAACCCGGATAGCCACCGCTGACCATGACTACGGTACTGGCATATTCCGGTGAAATTTCAAGATCATATTCTGAAAGTGTTCCCATTGCTATCCCTTTTAATAACCCTAGGAAATCGCTGTTGATTCTAGGAAGAACGGCCTCCGTTTCCGGATCGCCCATTCTGACATTGTATTCGATCACAAAGGGATCGCCATTGGTATTCATCAAGCCAATAAAAAGGAAACCTTTGTACGGGATTCCTTCTTTTGCCAAACCCTCAATGGTGGGTTTTACTACGCTTTCCTCGACTTTTTTCATGAAAGCCTGATCGGCAAAGATTACTGGGCTTATAGCTCCCATACCACCTGTATTCAGACCGGTATCCCCTTCTCCGATACGCTTGTAATCTTTTGCCTCCGGCAAGATTTTATAATTTTTTCCATCAGTGGCTACGAATACAGAAAGTTCTATTCCTGTCAGGAATTCTTCGATGACTACTTTTGAAGAAGCTTCGCCGAATTTTTTATCCTGAAGCATTTCTGTTAATGATTCTTTCGCCTCTTTCAAAGTCGTGCAGATCAGTACTCCTTTGCCAGCAGCCAAGCCATCAGCTTTCAGTACGATCGGAAGGTTTTGCTTTTCCAGATAGCTCAGTCCATCCTCGAGTTCGGCTGCAGTAAAGGTTTCGTAGGCTGCAGTAGGGATTCCGTTTCGCATCATAAAGCGTTTGGAAAAGTCCTTGCTTCCCTCCAGGGATGCGCCTAGTTTGGAAGGACCCACCACCGGGATCTGTTCAGTTTCAGGTTGATCTTGCAGGAAATCTACCAGCCCTTTGACTAGGGGTTCCTCAGGACCTACGACGACCAGATCAATTTTATTGCTTAGGATAAATTTCTTAATTCCTTCGAAATCAGAGATTCCCAAATTCACGTTGGTAGCAAGCTCCGCCGTGCCGGCATTTCCCGGCGCTACAAATAGCTTCGAGCAATCGGGGCTTTGTACGATCTTCCATGCGAATGCATGTTCTCTGCCGCCGCTGCCCAATAAGAGTATATTCATGGACTCAGTTCTTTTTAATTGGCATGTTCAGATATGAACTTGATTCGGTACACACGCAGCTCATCCTCTGCAAAATCCTCTCCCTCTAGTTCTTCCAATGCCTCTTTGATGTTGTCACTACTCGCATTCATGAAGTAATCGTGGAGCATTTCCTCCCGCTCATCATCCATGATGTGTTCGATGTAGTAATCGATATTTAGTTTTGTGCCACTGTAAATGATCTGCTCAATTTCTTGTAGCAACTCAGGTAAACTTATATTAAGGTTCTCGGCTATTTCGTCCAAATCGATTTTACGGTCGATCTGCTGAATGATTGAAATCTTAACCTTGGATCTTGTACCCGAAGATTTCACAACCACATCCGAAGCAGTTTCTATTTCATTTTCCTCAACGTAAGTCGCGATTAACTTCAGAAATGGCGCTCCGAATTTAGTGACTTTTCCCATACCTACGCCATTGATTTGAGCGAGTTCCTCTCTGGTAGTAGGATATACTGTAGCCATTTCTTCCAGAGAGGGATCCTGGAAAATCACATAAGGAGGAAGTCCTTTTGACTTCGCTAACTTCTTCCTTTCTGCTTTGAGTAATTCAAAGAGCTTTTCATCATAGGCGATGGCGGAACTGATTTCTATTTCCGCCTGCTCGGAGGTATTTTCTGCATCGTAGTCGTGGTCTTTATACAGATTGATTGCAAAAGGCGCCTCCAAGAATTCTTTTCCTTTCTTAGTTAATTTAAGGATGCCATAATTTTCGATATCCTTTTCCAGAAAATCCTTGATCATGGCCTGTCGGATCACGCCTACCCAGGTTTTGGCAGGATGGTCTGCACCTTGACCAAATATGGCAAGTTTATCATGCTTATAGCTTTCGACATAGTCAGTCTTCTCACCGATCAGGACACTGACCAAATGATCCAGTCGGAACCGTTCATTGGTCTGTTTTGCGACTTCCAATGCCTTGAAAATCAATTCCTCTCCCTGGAATGTTTCACGCTCTCGCTTGCAATTGTCACAGAATCCACAGTCTTCATCCATCGTCTCACCGAAGTAATTGAGAATGAATTTGCGGCGACAAACACCTGTCTCGGCATAAGCTGCCATTTCCTGTAATAGGATTTTTGCATTTTCGCGCTCAGTGACTGCTTTATCTTTGTTGAACTTGTCCAGCTTGATGATATCTTCATAGCGGTAAAACATCAGACAGTGTCCTTCCAGACCATCTCTTCCTGCTCTTCCTGTTTCCTGATAGTATCCCTCCAGAGATTTGGGTACATCGTAGTGAATCACATAGCGCACATCCGGTTTATCGATTCCCATTCCAAAGGCGATAGTCGCCACAATCACATCCACTTCTTCATTCAGGAAGTCATCCTGATTTTTAATCCTTACGGCTGAGTCTAATCCGGCGTGATAGGGAGCAGCGTTGATCTGATTCACTTTAAGTAGATTGGCGATCTCTTCCACTTTTTTTCTGCTCAGGCAATAAATGATTCCAGATTTTCCTTTATGGCCTTTAATGAACTTGATTAAGCTCTTCTTCGATTCATTTTTTACTTTAAATCTTACCTCATAGAATAGATTGGTTCTGTTGAACGAAGATTTGAAGAGGTCGGCTTCCTCCATATTGAGGTTTCGCTGTATATCCTGCTGTACTTTTGGGGTAGCAGTAGCCGTAAGGGCAATAATGGGCAGATTGGGACCGATTTGCGCTACGATGGATTTGATTCTTCTGTATTCCGGGCGAAAATCATGGCCCCATTCGGAAATGCAGTGTGCTTCATCGATAGCTACGAAGCTCAGTTTTGCTTTTTTGAGAAATTCGATGTTTTCATCTTTGGTCAGTGATTCCGGCGCAACATATAAAAGTTTGGTCTGTTGACTCAAAACTTCATTTTTCACCTTGGTTGCCTCTGATTTATTAAGCGTAGAATTTAGGAAATGAGCATTTATTCCCAGCGCATTTAACTGATCTACCTGATTTTTCATTAGCGCAATCAATGGCGAAATTACAATTGCTGTGCCTTCATTCATCACAGCAGGAAGTTGATAGCAAAGTGATTTCCCCGCCCCGGTGGGCATGATCACAAATGTATTTTTCTTATTGAGAATGTTATCAACGATCCGCTCCTGATTTCCACGGAACTGACTGAAACCAAAAATTTTCTTAAGATCTTCTTTTACTTTTTCTTCCACAATGAAAATGAATAAGGGTAACGATAGCCTGCCAAACAGGAATGATTAATAAGTTTTATACCTTTGTTTGACTAAAGGATTTAACTCAGCCAAACTTGAATTTAGCTAAAAATATTAGAAAAACAGCCACAAGGGTTCTTCAAAATGAGGCTCAGGCAATATTGGAACTGATAAATTATTTAGATCAGGATTTTGAAGCTTGTGTGGAGCGAATTTTAAATTCCAAAGGTAGAGTAGTCGTCACCGGAGTAGGAAAAAGCGCAATCATTGCCAATAAAATTGTAGCCACATTAAATTCTACCGGAACACCTGCCATTTTTATGCATGCAGCTGATGCCATCCATGGAGATCTTGGGATGATTCAATCAGAGGATATTGTAATCTGTATTTCTAAAAGCGGTAATACTCCTGAAATTAAAGTATTGGTGCCATTACTTAGAAAGTCAGGCTCAGTGCTCGTAGCCTTGGTTTCCAACACCAAAAGTTACCTAGCGGAACATGCGGATTATGTCCTAAACGCGACCATAGGAGAGGAGGCCTGTCCCAATAATCTTGCTCCAACTACCAGCACTACGGCCCATTTGGCGATAGGGGATGCTTTGGCCGTTTGCCTTTTGGAAGCGAGAGGATTCACTTCGGAGGATTTTGCCAGATATCATCCGGGAGGCTCACTTGGGAAACAGCTTTATCTTAAAGTGGCAGATGTGGTCGGAAAGAATCAGATCCCGAAGGTTTTTGAAGATTCAGGGCTAACCGAAATAATTCTGGAGATTTCCGGAAAAAGGCTTGGAGCTACTGCTGTGGTAAATCAGAATAACCAACTCGTAGGGATTATCACGGATGGGGATTTGAGAAGAATGTTGCAAAAGGGACTTGATATCCAATCTGTAAAAGCTTCAGAAATCATGACCGCCAATCCCAAAACAATTTCCCAGGATGAGTTTGCTATTCGGGCTTATAATCTGATGCGAAATAATAATATTACACAGTTGATCGCTATGAATGGAGATAATATTGCCGGATTTGTCCATATTCATGAATTAATGAAAGAAGGAATAGTTTAAAATGAACGGAAACCCTTATATCGTGATTATGGCAGGTGGAATCGGAACCCGATTCTGGCCCCATAGCAGGCGAAGACGCCCGAAACAATTTTTGGATATACTGGGTACTGGTAGATCTCTCCTTCAAATGACCTATGATCGGTTCAGCGAGATCGCAGATAGGGATCGCTTTGTAGTCATCACTTACAAAAAATACCTTAACCTTGTCAAGGAGCAATTGCCTGAACTGGCGAGCCATCAGATCTTGGTGGAGCCTCTGCGCAAAAATACAGCAGCCTGTATCGCTTATGCCTGCTATAATATCCATTCAAAGGATCCGGATGCCACTTTGGTAGTCACTCCTGCTGATCATTTGGTTTTGCAGGAAAAAAGATTTGCCAAGACCATAGCGCAAGCGGTGGATGCAGCCCAGACCCCAAAAAGACTCATCACTTTAGGAATAAAACCAAATCGACCTGAGACTGGGTACGGTTACATCCAATATCTGGATAATCCAGGATCGTCAGGCACATCGGTTATGAAGGTGAAGACCTTTACAGAAAAACCCAATTTGAAACTGGCCAAAACCTTTTTGGAAAGTGGGGATTTCGTCTGGAATTCGGGAATGTTTGTCTGGAAAACCAGTAGTCTGATCACTGCTTTTCAAAAATGCATGCCTGATCTGGCGGAAGTGTTTGAGGAAGGAGATGATCTTTATGGAACAGAAAATGAGGCCCCCTTCATTTCAAGAGCTTATACCCAATTGAAAAGCATTTCGATTGATTATGGACTGATGGAAAAATCCAACCAGGTCTATGTTCTTCCTTCTGATTTCGGATGGTCAGATCTGGGATCATGGAACAGTCTTTATGAAGTGGCTAAAAAAGACGGTGATAACAATGTTGTGGAAGCGAATGCAGTTCTCTATGAAACAGAAAACTGCTACATAAAAGTAGACCCCAAAAAGCTCGTGGTTGTCCAGGGACTGGATAATTACCTCATCAACGAAACAGGGAATGTCCTCCTGATTTGCAAATTGGATGCAGAGAATAAATTCAGGGAGTTCGTCTCTAACGCACGGAAAAAAGGGGAAGAATTTATTTAATTCTTCCCCTTTTTTAATTTCAATTTTTTCGCTGCCGCATCGCTTCGTATATCGCTACACCCGCGGAGACGGAGACATTTAAGCTTTCAATTTTTCCCGCCATGGGAATTTTGACTTTATCATCCATGATGCCCATCAGATCCTGAGAGATACCATCCTCTTCAGATCCCATGAGCATTGCCACAGGTACTGAAAAATCAGCTTCATACATCGTTTTTTCGGTTTTCTCTGTGATACCAATTAATAGCAAACCAGACTTCTGCAAGTCCCGGCAAGTGTAAAACAGGTTTTTTACCCTGGCGATAGGAAGATGATTTAATGCCCCTGCAGAAGTTTTAAGTGCGTCAGCGTTGATCTGCGCACTTCCTTTCTCAGGAATCACAATAGCATCTACTCCCGCACATTCTGCAGTCCTGGCAATTGCCCCAAAATTTCGGACATCGGTAATCCTGTCCAAAATCAGGATCAGAGGGGATTTTCCTACAGCAAAACAGCTTTCGATTACATTATCTAGCGAGGCATATTCAATCGCCGACATTTGAGCCACAACTCCTTGATGATTTTTGCGGGTGATACGATTGAGCTTGGCATCAGGAACCCTGACGACAGGAATTTTTTCAGCTTTGCAAAGCTGGAGCAACTCCTTGATTAGATCGTTGTTGAGTTCTTTTTGTACGAGTACTTTATCGATGTCTTTGCCGGCCTGGATTGACTCCATGACAGCACGTGTACCAAAAATAAAATCCTTTTCGTGGGCTCCTTTTTCAATTAGAAAACCATCTTTCCGCTTCTCCATAGGGATATGTTCTTGAACCAAACTGGCTGATAGGCCCGAGATCTGTTCAATGTATAATAGTGTGGGCTGAGTATATTTTTTACCCGGGCAAAGGTAAAGCGAATTTTCGAACTCTCGTTCATCCCTCCATAAGACCATACTTCACGGTCCAGACTGAAGTTGACTTCCTGCGGTGGGCCCATGACGATATATACCATCCCTTTGTCGGTTTTCCAGCCTTCTTTGAAATCGGTGAAAAGTAAATTGGCAAACTCAACTTGTCTGAAATATTCCCGGATCAGCGTCTTGGCAGTTTCAGGATTTCGTGTCAGATTAATCCAGTATTCGTCAAGTGCTTTCTTTTTATCGGTAGCCATGAGCAGGGTTTCATGCTCTTTCCTGGTAGATATATAGGTGACCATCTGGACCATTTCATTCCAGTCTTTCACTTTAGGAAATGCTTCATGGGTTGTTTTGATGACCAATCCGGCAGGTTTGGTGGTGTCACTCTGAATGAAATAATATCCGATTTTATCCAGAGAGTGAGGTACGTTGGAAAGAAAATCTCCTTCATCGATCACGATTAATTCCTTGGGAACTGCCGCGGGCTTGGTCTCCATTGGGGGATAAGGCACCTCGAATTCAATGGGGTAATAGAATGAATGAAGCGTGGGGCCTGAGCTGGATTTGAAGAGAAGGGCAGCACCTGCATTTAGGTAATTCTGATCAAAACCGACATTATTCGCATAAAATGCTCCAAAACTTGGCTGGTCAAATACGAAAGGGCTTTTTAAATCGATATGTGTATGATATTCGTCTCCCTGTCGGGTGTCGAGTCCGGTAAAAAGTAAAATGGAAGTTGGCTCCTCGGGATTCAGATCAAACTCTCTTTCAAAAACCCAATGCCGTTCAGTATCCAGTGTCAGCTCGTTTACTGTCAAAATTTGAGTTTGATCACTCAATATTTCTTCGGTATAGGAATTAAGCAATGCGTAGGTGAAGCTGAACGTGTTGAATTGCTGATTCTCTTCGATCTTTTCTACCACGAACTGGACCTTGAACTGATTTTCGGCGGTTTTAATGGGAAGGATTTTCAAGGCCAACCTTGAATATCTGGAATAGCGAAGTGCCTGATTGATATTGGATAAGTTCTTTTGGGAAAATGCATGGCTTCCAAAGCCAAGAAATAGAATCAGAAAAAATAGGTGTTTAACGGTGTGTCTCTTCATTTGGGTGATAATCTCTGGTTTTAAAAATTAACCTTACTTTTGCCAAAATAGTAAAATTTTACATGGCTACCTATACTACGGAAATCGCCTCTGACAAGTTGGTAAGTGATAATCCAATTCATCAACGACTGCTTAAGGCATACATTGCGGCTAAGCCCTGGATTAATGGTGAACTGCTCGAAGTAGGATGCGGAGAAGGGCGGGGAGTGGAGACATTATTGCCGCTTGCCGAGAGCTATTTTGGGCTTGATAAAATCCAGGAAGTAATCGACAGTTTGAAGGAGAAATACCCTGGAGTGGAGTTTCGGCAAGCAGTTATTCCTCCCTTCGAGGGCATTGCCGACAATTCGTTTGATACGGTAGTAAGTTTTCAGGTGATCGAGCATATCCCGAATGACCGTCTATTTCTTCAGGAGATCTATCGCGTACTCAAGCCCGGTGGAAAAGCGATTATTTCCACTCCAAATATCAATCACACGCTCTCGAGAAATCCCTGGCACGAGCGGGAATACAAGCCTGAAGAATTGATCAGGCTGTGTGACGGGATCTTTGACTCGGTAGATGCGAAAGGCATAGGAGGTAATGAAAAAGTCTGGACCTACCATGAAGCCAACCGCCAATCTGTACAGAAAATTATGCGCTTTGATATTTTTGACTTACAGCATAAACTTCCGGCATGGATTCTCCGAATGCCTTACGAAATCTTGAATCGGATGAATCGAAATAAACTTCATAAGGAGCAGGGAAAAAGTGTAGTTGATATTTCCCATGAAGATTATGTGGTAGTTGACGATCCAAATAAGGGTCTGGATTTATTTTATGTGCTGGGAAAGAAGGCTTAATACAAAAAACCAAACAGCCAAATTGGGATTTTTGAGCCAAAGCCAAGCTCTATTCCATCGGCAGCTACAAATGAATTTGGTTCATTATTGAGTTGGGCGTTTGACTTATTAGCACCTCCTACTTCAAAGAGATAAGTTTCATCTACTAAGAAATCACCAGATTTAGGAAGATTTACTTCATGGCCTGAATTTCTCAATTGGTTGAGAAAGAATGTCTCTCGTTCATTTCCGATGTTGATTTCTTGCCTGGAAATGGCATTTCCGAGATTGGTATTTTCCAGATAAATCTTTTCAGGTTTTTGAAGAATGCTGGTGGATTTCCCAGCGGCTTGTATTGAATTGATAATTTTTGCTTTTTCCAAGTAATCGAGGTAAACCAAGAGCGTATTTCGAGTTAATCCTATTTTTTGGCTTAGCTTGGAGATATTGGGAATGAAAGGAACGCTTTGGGATAGGACATAAAGCAGCTGATAGAGTTTTCGGATATTTTGAGGATCAATTCCTTTAATAAACTGTAAATCCGTTTCTAAGACAAGTTTCAAAATTTGCTCGATTCGAATGAAATATGTGTTGGGGTTTTCTTTGAAAAATGGGTAGTACCCACCTTTGAGGTAAGTGGGGAAATGAGCGAGTGGTTTGAAGGAGTTGGTAAGTTGAAGCACAATGGACTCGTGTTGTGTCAGGAGAGTATTCAATGGAATCGCTTCGAAATCTGCAATGCCTTCGATCTTTAAATATTCCCGAAAAGAAAGACCTGGTAGGTTGTAAAAAATGGCTCTCCGAGATAGGTCAACATTTTCTTTGATCAAATCGATAATGGAGGAGCCGGTGAAAACGATTCTTAGCTTTCGCTGGAAGTCATAGCTGTTTTTGAGTTCCCTTGCCCAAGTTGGGTACTTATGGACCTCGTCCAAAATGAGAAGTTCCCCGCCCAGACTTTCAAATTGGTCAGCAAGAGTGACCACCGAGTTTTCGGTGAAGTACATATCATCCAATGTCACATAGAGCACTTTCCGGGGATTCCCCTCTTCCAATTCTTGGGCCGCTAGCTGAAGTAGTAGAGTTGTTTTTCCAGTTCCTCTAGCTCCGAGAATACCAATCATCCGATCCTTCCAATCGATTTTATCAAAAAGGAAACGCTTGAATTCGAGGGATTGCTCTCTGATGAGTAGACTGGATTTTTGAAAGAGTTTCTCCATTTTGCTTTATATATAAATCAAAAATAAACAAAAATGATTTATAGATAAAACGAATTATTGAGAATGTTGCTCTATCAATAAAGCAAAAAAAAGCGAGCTCAAATTATAGAGCTCGCTTTTTTGGTTAGAATAATTCCTTTTTTATTTCCGTTGGAGAATGCTTCCCCCACCTGACTCTCCGCTTCCGAGCAAAGATTCCATTCGAAGCTTGAGTTCCTGAGCTCTTTCCTGATAACCTCGCTCTTCGAGCAAAGGAATAAAGTATCGGATCATCTCGATCGAAATCATCATTTCGCGGTCATAATCCCTGTTTTGTTCGGTATAGAACTCGATCATATCGAGGGATTTTTTGGATATCTCATCGATGATATGCAGGGCTTTTTCATCTTCTCCCACTTCGAAGAAAAGTGGGACAGACTGTCCGCTGGATAAGTCATAAGGGATAGCTGCGTGAGGCATGACCTCTAAGCCATAGTTGAGGAGTTTGGCGGCTTTCTCCATCTCATCTCGATCCAACAAAGCTATCGCGATGCTGTTGAGCGCGCTTCTGTGATTGGAAGCAAACCTTCTGTACTCCTCATCCAGATAAGCATCAGGATCATCCATTCCTCGGAAAGAAAATTTCTCCATGAAGTTTTTGTAAGCCAAATCTGCATCCACCAATTCCTCTCGGACATATTCCGGTTTCCGGATCGGTAATAAGCGATAGGTAAGACCTTCCATCACCACGTGCTCTTCAATATTGAGCCCGATTGTGGCCAAAGAAGTGTTGTTGAAGTAAATAGGCCGCTCCCAATTATTCGAGGTGATCA
>CAZFSC010000056.1:0-7860 GCA_964521585.1 uncultured Limnohabitans sp. | reverse complement strand
ACAGAGATCGCATTTAGGCCTTCGCGCTCGGTCACATACAATACATCGTTTGTGCCTTTCTGATACCGCTCCGGATTTAGACTGAAGGGAAGTGGTTCGGATTCATTCGCCTCATTTGTCATTTGTTCCACGTACCAGTCTGTATCAAAATAACTTAGGACAATGACACGGACGTCAGTTCGGAAGCCTTCTACTTCCTGAACATACCAGAGTGGGAAAGTATCATTGTCACCTCCAGTAAAAAGAATTGCATTTGGAGCGCAGGAAGCCAAGAAATTCCGGGCAGAGTCTACCGAGAAATAACGCCCTCTGCGGTT
Source organism: uncultured Limnohabitans sp. (assembly GCA_964521585.1). Classification (GTDB taxonomy): domain Bacteria; phylum Bacteroidota; class Bacteroidia; order Cytophagales; family Cyclobacteriaceae; genus Algoriphagus. Next base: position 7,543 of record CAZFSC010000056.1, on the reverse strand, counting down.
ATGGTCATCCCAGTTTTCTCCCGCCATCAGGCCTGCAACCGGAAGTGTAATCAAAGTGGCAATGATACCAGCCGTTGCCAGATTTTTATTGGCTTTGGCTATAAGGTGTGCGATCGCCAAAACTCCCATTCCTACCCAGATGGCAAAAGCATAGAAGCTACCCACGTAGATGTAATCGCGTTCCCGAGGTTCCACCGGAGGTGAATTGAGATACAATACCAACACAACGCCCATCATCAGAAAGAGCATTAGGTTCACGTAGAAGGATTTAGGATCTACTTTTGCCTGAAAGAAAATGCCTATGATTCCGAGTAAAAGGGGAAGCATCAGGTAATTGTTATGGCCTTTGTTTTCTTCTATGTATTCTGGGAAATCAGTAAAAAGTGCATCCGTAATTCCTATCCAGGGTGCATCTGAAAAATCAGACTCCCGGCCGGAAAAATTCCACATGAAGTAGCGGAAATACATGTGACCCAGTTGATGGGTGAACATGAAATAAAGGTTGTCCCCAAACGTGGGATCCTGTCCTTCAGCCAATCCTAGTTTTTGACGGTAAATCCGCTTGTGGCTTTCTTGGGTAGAATATATTCGTGGAAGAATAGTGGTCTTGGAAGGATCATACGTATTGACCAGGCTATAATCCACGATCTCATATTTGTCTTTTCCTTTCATATAAACCGGATCTCCCTCTACCTGATCCACCAGTTGGGCCGTAAAATATTGCCCATGAAGTAATGGTCTATAGCCATATTGTTCACGCTTTAGATAAGATACATAGCTGATGATATCTTTTGGGGCATTTTCATTGATGATCGGATCCTGATTGGCCCGAATAACGATAAGCGCATAGGACGAATAACCAATCAGGATAAAAATCAGTGATAATAAGGCCGTATTCAAAATTGCCAATTCCTTTTTTCTGGAATAACGATAAGCGTAGAAAACCAAAGCAAGGAATAAAATGATGAATACTACTATCCCTGATCCGAAAGGCAATCCAAGACTATTCACAAAGAAAATCTCCATGGATCCGGCCAAACTTGGTAGACCTGGGATAATTAAATTATTGATAATGATCAATGCGACTCCTCCCAGGAACATGGCAGCAAAAGCTCCCTTGAGGCTTGGGTTTTTATATTTTTTGAAATAATAAATCAAAGCCAGTGCAGGAAGTGTGACCAAGTTGAGCAAGTGAACTCCGATTGAAAGTCCCACCAAATAGGCAATAAAAATCATCCATTTATTTTCCTCACGAGGATCTTTGATGACATCCCATTTCAAAAATGCCCAAATCACGATTGCAGTAAAGAAAGATGACATGGCATAGACTTCGGCTTCCACTGCAGAAAACCAGAAGCTATCAGAGAAGGTGTAAACCAAAGAGCCTACTATTCCCGCACCTATCAGCGCGATAGTTTCCCCCTTACTCTCTTGGCCTTCCTCGATTTTAAATAATCTTTTTCCAAACAGGGTGATGGTCCAGAAAAGGAATAAAATAGTGAAGCCTGAGAAGACGGCGCTGCCGATATTCATCCAATAAGCTACCTGAAGAGGATCGCCCATCGCGAAGAAACCAAACATCCGATACACTAATAGAAAGAACGGTGCGCCCGGCGGATGGGGTACCTGAAGCTTGTAAGATACCGCTATAAACTCTCCAGGATCCCAAAAACTGGCTGTCTGCTCGACAGTAAGGACATATACCAGAGTGGCTACCGCAAAGATTACCCAGCCTGTTACGTTATTGATTTGCTTGAAATTGAGCATTTATTAAAGAAATTAGACGGGCGAAAATAAAAAAATAATTCCCAAGAAAGGGGATTTTAGCACTTTTTAAAACTTGCACACAGCTACTCATTTCAGGATATTGTGATAATGAGCACAGACCTGAACTGAATTCGCAGCTAAGTTTGTTAATTAAAATAAATTTGAGAGACATGAGCACAAAACCAAAAACCTTCCAAGAACTTATCAATGGTGACCAGCCCGTATTGGTTGATTTCTTTGCTACTTGGTGTGGACCTTGTAAAATGATGCAACCTGTTTTGGAAGATACAGCCAAACAATTGGGCGATAAGGTCAAAATTGTCAAAGTGGATATCGACAAGAATCAATCAGCTGCCGGCAAATTTCAAGTAAGAGGAGTACCAACCTTAATTTTGTTTCAAAAGGGGAAAATTCTCTGGAGAGAGTCGGGAGTGATTCCAGCCCATCAATTGATTAAAACTCTGGAATCCAATCTGGCATAAGGGACTTGAATCTAATGTGACAAAAGTCATTTAGGTAATAAAGATAGGCCCCTACTTTTGGGTAATCTTTCGAAATAAAAATAAACGACAATATGATTATCGAACAAATCTATACCGGTTGCCTTGCACAGGGAGCTTATTACATTGAATCTGATGGGGAGGCTGCTGTCATTGATCCATTACGAGAAGTCCAGCCCTATATCGAGAAAGCTGCACGGAGAAACGCCAAAATAAAATACGTCTTTGAAACGCATTTCCATGCAGACTTCGTATCCGGTCACCAGGATCTGGCAGCTAAAACAGGGGCCAAAATCGTGTATGGTCCAACCGAAATGAAAATGGGTTTTGAAGCGATTGTCGCTGAAGACAATCAGGAATTCAAGATCGGCAAGGCCAAAATCAAGGTAATTCATACTCCGGGTCATACTATGGAGAGCTCCTGTTATTTGCTCTTCAATGAAGAGGGAAAAGCAGAGGCGATCTTTACCGGCGATACGCTTTTCATTGGAGATGTGGGGCGTCCAGACTTGGCTCAGAAGGTGGTTAAAGACTTGACCCAAGAAAAATTGGCTGGGTATTTATATGATTCATTGAGAGAAAAAATCTTACCTCTTCCGGATGATCTGATTGTCTATCCCGCTCATGGAGCTGGTTCCGCCTGTGGCAAAAACATGAGCAAAGAAACTTCCGATACCCTAGGGAATCAGAAGAAAACAAATTATGCGCTGCAGGAAATGACCAAGGAAGAATTTATCAAAGAATTGATTACTGGATTGACTCCTCCTCCGGCTTATTTCCCGCAAAATGTAATGATGAATATCCAAGGCTACGATAGCATTGATTCTGTTTTGGAAAGAGGTGTAAGACCTTTGAATCCAGAGGAGTTTGAGGTGGCTGCTACCGAAACAGGAGCCTTGATCCTCGATACCAGAGATCCACAGACATTTGCAAAGGGATTTGTTCCCAACTCGATTAACATCGGAATCGATGGGAGCTTTGCGGTTTGGGTGGGTGCAATGATTCCAGACCTGAAGCAGGAAATTTTAATCATCGCTGAGGAGGGAAGAGAGGAAGAAGTGGTTACCCGACTTGCGAGAGTGGGCTATGATTATTCTCTCGGATTTCTAAAAGGGGGATTTGATGCCTGGAAGGATGCAGGATTTGAGGTGGATCAAATCAAATCCATTTCTGCAGAGGAATTGGCAGAATTAAAAGCTAAGAATCCAAAATTGAATATCCTGGATGTCCGCAAAAATTCTGAATTTCAATCCGAGCATGTTATCGGTGCAGAAAATGCACCTCTGGATTTCATCAATGAAAGCATGCTGAAAGTGGATAAAGACAAAACCTATTATGTGCACTGCGCAGGGGGATACCGTTCGATGGTTTTCAATTCCATCTTGAGAGCACGCGGATATGATCAATTGATCGATGTGAAAGGTGGCTTCAAAGCAATCAAGGACTCCGAGAAATTCGAAGTTTCCGATTATGTCTGTCCGACTACCCTGCTTTAATAATATTTTCATTTAAAAGGCAGGAATGGAGATGATCCAACCTGCCTTTCCTAGTTTAAAACAAGCAAATTCCTTCTTGATGAATTCATTTATAGAATGGCTATCTCAGCCATGGCCTTGGTATGTGGCGGGTCCCCTGATCGGTTTGACCGTCCCCATCCTGTTGATTATGGGAAATAAAACTTTTGGGATTTCATCCTCCCTCCGGCATATCTGTGCCATTTGCCTACCTTCCAATATTCCTTTTTTCAATTATAATTGGCGAAAGGAAATGTGGAATCTCGTTTTCGTATTCGGGATTTTACTAGGTGGATTTATAGCGGCTACCTTCATTTCCAATCCAAATGAGATAACCATCGCAGAAGAAACCCAAGCAGAACTTGCGGCCCTGGGACTCACAGACTTTTCAGGACTGCTGCCAAGAGATATTTTTTCTTGGGAAAATCTCTTAACCTCCAAAGGACTCCTCTTTTTTGTGATCGGGGGATTTATGGTTGGTTTTGGAACTCGCTACGCCGGAGGCTGTACTTCAGGGCATGCCATCATGGGAATCAGTTCACTGCAGTGGCCCTCACTAGTAGCAACTATTTTCTTTATGCTCGGTGGGTTTTTTATGACGCATGTTCTTTTAGAGCCGCTGATGATTTGGATAGGATTTATTAAATAGAATTAAAAGATTATGAAAATAGTAGAAAAAGAAATAGAAGAGTTTGTCTGTGAAGCACCAAATTCGCAAAACCAATCTGAAAAAGGCCTTGCGTTGTTGAAGTATTTGATCTTGGGGATTCTTTTCGGAATTGTGTTTGTCAAGTCTGAAATTATTTCTTGGTTTAGAATACAGGAGATGTTTCGATTGACCTCCTTTCATATGTATGGAGTAATCGGTTCGGCTATTCTGACCGGGATTATTTCGATTCAGGTGATCAAGCGAATGGGGATCAAATCTATGGCAGGTGAAAAAATCTTCATTCCTACCAAAGTTTTCAAAAAGGGCCAGATCTATGGTGGATTTATTTTCGGATTGGGTTGGGCTTTGACAGGTGCTTGCCCTGGACCGCTATTTGCGCAGATCGGAAGTGGATTTACCGTCATTATTGTGACTTTACTAGCTGCGATCTTAGGCACATGGGTCTATGGTCGATTCGCCGATAAGCTACCAAACTGAGTTAGCACAATTGATTTTGAGCTGATGTTCATTAAAAGGTGTTTGACTAAAAATTATTTTTAGTCAAACACCTTTTTGATAATAAATCTGATCATTAAGATTATGGTGAAGATGATGCTGCCCACGATTATAAATTCCATCCCGCATTGGTTTTCATCAGAACTCAGGATATCAGAAATAGTTTTTTGGGATCATAGATTAGGATTCAGGATTTTACGGCATTCTTACCTACTTTTGAGAGCCTTAATACCTATTTAGATTTATGAATTTACTTTCCAGAAGAAGATTTGCCCTCGGAGGTATGTTCTTTTTTGTCGGACTTTGTTTTTCAAGTTGGGCAGCTCGAATACCAGACATCCAAGCCAAGTTTCAGCTTTCAGAGGGTCAATTGGGTACGCTTCTACTTTTTCTTCCAATAGGATCGGTTATTGGCTTGCCAATAGCCGGCTGGGCTGTACATCAATATGGCAGCCGGAGCGTGATTATGATCGGTAGTTTTGCGTACAGCCTGACACTTCCTTTGATTGCATTAAGTCCAAGCATTTGGGTCATAGTACCGGTTTTGATCCTTTATGGTATGCTCGGCAATGTGATGAATATATCGCTCAATACACAGGCTCTGGATCTGGAGGATCAAATGAAGAAGAGTATTCTTGCCTCATTTCACGGACTTTGGTCTCTTGCCGGTTTTACCGGTGCCGGCATAGGGGCTGGAATGATTTTTCTAGGAGTTGCACCGACATATCATTATTTGATAGTGACTTTGATATCGCTTGGAATTATTTTATCAGCGCAGAAATTTATCGTAAAAGAAGAGAAGGTTTCAGATGGAGGAGGGCTCGTGCTAAAAAAACCAGATGACCTCCTCCTTCGGATTTCCATGATAGCGTTTTTAGCCATGATGGCAGAAGGATGTATGTTTGACTGGAGCGGAGTTTATTTTAAAAAGGTTGTTGAGGCTGATTCCTCGCTAATCGCTCTGGGATACGTGGCTTTTATGGGTACTATGGCTTCCGGAAGATTTATGACTGATCGGCTAACTCATCGTTTTGGCAAAGTGCCGGTGATTCAATATAGTGGACTTTTGATCACGATTGGATTGCTCCTGGCTGTCATTTGGCCCACGATTATAATGGCCACTTTAGGCTTTCTTTTGGTAGGATTTGGGGTGGCTTCGTTGATTCCTGTTTCCTATAGTATTGCAGGTCGATCCGAGCTTTATTCTCCAAGTGTGGCTTTGGCTCTGGTTTCTACGATCTCATTTTTTGGATTTTTACTAGGTCCACCTTTGATTGGATTTGTGGCGGATTTGTTTAATCTGAAATTTTCTTTTGCGCTGATCGCATTCAATGGATTAGGAATTCTTTTACTTTCAAGTGTTCGAAAACAAGTATTTTCGGCTTATGTCAAATCCTGACCATGAAAGAAATCTCCTCATTTCACTTTAGCAGAGAATTCGAAGTCGGATCCTTTCAAGTGCATCCGGACGGGAGATTGCGGATGAATTCGCTTGCTGATTTTTTTCAGGAAATCGCTTGGAGGCATGCAGATTCTGCAGATTTTGGAAGAAATCTCATGACGGAAAATCTGAGTTGGGTCCTTTCCCGCTTTGAAATCAAAGCGGAAGATTTCCCGACATGGGGTGATGCTATCCGGGTATATACAGCAGGTAGGGGTGTAGATAAACTTTTTGCTTTTCGGGAATTTTTGGTAACCGATCTCGAAGGCAAAAAGCTTGCAAGTGCCATGTCCTCTTGGGTCCTGTTGAATACAGAAAGCAAGAAACTTCACCGGCCGGAAGCTGTACTTCCAGCATCCTTGTTTGATCCTAATCTGAAGCCGGAATGGCAGCCGGATCGATTAAGGTTAAGTGGCAAGCTTGAATTCGAGGAGATTGTCAAAGTAAGGTACTCCGATTTGGATTTGAATAATCATGTGAATAATACCAGCTATATCCGATGGGTGGAAAACATGCTGAGGAATTTTCAGATTCCTATGGCTCATCTTTCCATCAATTATTTGGCGGAATGCCATCTGAATGAACAAGTGCAAATTCAACTCTGGAAGAAGGAAACCAGAATCTTAATCTATGGATCAGTATTGGGAAAATCGGTGTTTTTGGCAGAAACAACAGGTTGAATTGTAATAGAATTGCCTTTTTCCTAATTTCCAAGCTAAGTGATAAGAGTCACTGCTATTGGATAGACTCCTTTCGCATTTTTGTAGAAATAAAAAATCATGGATACTTCAGGAAAGCCATTTATACAATTGATAGGTTGGATGGTAGGGCTTTTGGCACTAGCTACTGTTATCGTTGGGATCACCGGAGGAGCAATTTATTTAGTTTATTCGGGTTGGAGGCCTACTTTTCAGGCTAAAGACTCATTAGCCCAAGTCGAGGAGATACCAACAACCGAAATGATGAGGGCGTTGGAGGATCCTTCCGGAATGTGGCAAGCACCGGATTGGAGCCGTGTAGATGAGCATCCTCAGGCAGAATTGATCAAATACGGAAGGGAATTAGTAGCAAATACATCTGAATACTTAGGTCCCAATGGTAAAATTCTGAAGATGTCTAACGGGATGAATTGTCAGAATTGCCATTTGCAAGCAGG
>CAZFSC010000055.1:13577-20592 GCA_964521585.1 uncultured Limnohabitans sp. | reverse complement strand
GGGAATGAAATAGATCTAAGATTTAGGATATAGCATTTATAAATCTTCGGGGCGCTACACGTAGAATCATTCAAGAAATTACTAGAGCATAACAAAAAACACCCATGCCTTTAATGAGAAGTGATTGATCAAAATCAACTTTAAAGTTTACTTTACTCGCTCACGTTAAAGGTTTATGGATACACATTTAAAATTTACTTCATTCCAGCAAATGCAGGATATGAAACTAAAAACCATCCACTTATTTTAATGGGTCTGAAATCAAATATTCAGATCAAAAAATCCATTTCAATAATCGAATAATTACCTTTGAGCGTCTATCGCCAACTTGTCTTCACTGTGTACAAATCCATTCTTAAGCCGCTCTTTTTTCTCAAAAAACCGGAAAGTGCGCATCATTTCACATTCGATCTGACCAAGCTGACGTTCAATCTACCTCTGATCAAGTTTTTGGTGAAATCTTCCTTTAAGCTGGATGATCCACGGCTGGAGCGGGAAGTTTTCGGATTAAAATTCAAAAATCCGGTAGGCCTTGCCGCAGGTTTTGATAAGGATGCAAAACTGATTGACGAAATGGCGATGCTGGGATTTGGTTTTATCGAGATTGGAACCCTTACACCCAAACCGCAGGAAGGAAATCCAAAACCCCGCCTGTTCAGACTTCCTCAGGACGAAGCGCTGATTAATCGAATGGGCTTCAACAACGGTGGTGTCTTAGATGCTGTGGAGCGCCTGAAAAAACGAAAATCAGATGTCATCGTAGGGGGAAACATAGGCAAGAATAAAAATACTCCGAATGAGAATGCGGTAGATGATTATTTGTTCTGCCTGGAAGCCCTACATGATTATGTAGATTATTTTGTAGTGAATGTCAGTTCACCCAATACGCCAAATCTCCGTGATCTACAGGAGAAAGAACCCTTAAAAGCCCTGCTGCTGGCGGTGAAGTCTGCCAATGATCTTAAGGCCAAACCAAAGCCCATCCTGTTGAAAATCGCTCCTGATTTGACAGATGGACAATTGGATGACATTATAGAGATCGTGCTGGAAACAGATATCGACGGTGTCATTGCGACCAATACCACCATCGATCGAAGTCAGCTCAAAACCGATCCAGAGAAAGTGGAAGCCATCGGAGCCGGTGGGGTCAGCGGAAAAGTACTTGCCCGGCGGAGCACAGAGGTAATCCGTTATTTAAGTCAGAAGTCAAAAGGCGCTTTTCCAATCATTGGAGTAGGTGGGATCTATTCTGCAAAGGATGCCCAGGAGAAACTACAAGCCGGGGCAAGCCTCGTACAAGTGTACTCGGGCATGATTTATGAGGGACCAGGCTTGATTAAAAAGATTAAGAAAGGATTATTGGCTTATTTTTCAGCATAAATTGTCAATCCGTTTTCATTAATCTTATCTTAAAATTGGATTTGAATCACTTACATGGCCACCACTTCACCCAGGACCAATACTTTTAGGAAAAAAGGAGAAAACTCCAAAAAAACAGACCCCAAACCAAAAGGTCCGGGTTTTTCATTTGGTAAATTTAAAAGCAGTAAACTCGTACTGACGTTTGGTATCCTCCTGATGTCCAGCGCCATTTTTTTACTTATTGCATTTATTAGTTATTTACTCAATGGTCCAACGGATCAAAGCTTGGTGATGAATAATCCCGACGATGCTATTCGTGAGACCGCTAGGGAAACGACCAACTGGTTGGGCTATCTCGGAGCACAATCCTCCAATTGGCTGATTTACCGCTGGTTTGGCGTAGCGGCTTTCCTTCTGCCTCCTTTTCTGTTTCTACTTGGATTTCGGTTGGCATTTAAGTTTTCATTGGTTTCACTAACCCGATACGCAACTTTTGCCCTTTTCTTCACCTTTTGGGTTGGTCTGTTTACCGGTTACATTGTCATCTTGGTTCAGGGCTATTCTTACTGGAGTTTTCTCTCAGGGGGATTTGGCTACGAGCTAGCTAAATTATCCTCAGATTTTCTGGGCTGGGGTACCTTTATCCTGATCGGGGGTGCCCTTTTGATATTCGTAGTCTTCTTCTTTGATATTGACAAACTGGAATGGTTTAGTACCAAAACTGAAGACGAATCGGAGGCAGATCAGAGCACTTCGGAAGTTTCGGCAGCGAAAAATCCATTTCTGGATGATTCCAATCTGGATGATGAGGACGTAGCCGCTGATGAAGAAGATCTTTTTGAAGACGATGGCAGTGCCTGGACGATCAAAAGTGCAGAAGAAGAAAAACCTGCTGAAAAACAAAAAGCGCCGATCGCTTTTGATGTACCACAACTCAATTTCCTTGATCCAGAAGAGGTAGAAGCAAAGGAGATTAAACTTGAGGAAAAGAATTTTTCAGTAGTAAAATCTGGCGGTGAAGAAAAAACAGCTGATGAAGTATTAAACCTGGATGCTTACGATCCTACACTGGACCTCCCCAACTACAAATATCCTACGCTCGATCTCCTCAATGAATATGATGTCCAAAAAGTGACTGTCTCTAGACAAGAACTGGAGGACAACAAAAATAAGATCGTAGAGACACTGGAAAATTTCAAAATTGGAATCCAGGAAATCAAAGCTACTATCGGACCTACTGTTACCCTTTATGAGATCGTCCCTGAGCCTGGTGTGAAAATCTCCAAAATCAAAAATCTGGAAGATGATATTGCCTTGAGCCTTGCCGCTTTGGGTATTCGTATCATTGCTCCTATCCCAGGGAAAGGTACAATAGGAATCGAAGTACCAAATAAAAATCGGGAGCTGGTTCCTGCAAGGGCGGTTTTGGGTACAGAGAAATTCATGAGGTCAGACAAAGACCTTCCTATCGCGCTGGGGAAAACCATTTCCAATGAAGTCTTTGTTGCAGATCTGGCAAAGATGCCTCATTTACTCATGGCAGGAGCTACCGGCCAGGGTAAATCCGTGGGGCTGAACATGATTCTTGCTTCACTGATCTACAAGAAGCATCCATCACAGTTGAAATTTGTCCTAGTTGATCCGAAGAAAGTCGAATTAACTTTATTTAATAAAATAGAGCGTCATTTCCTGGCCAAACTGCCGGGCTCCGAAGAAGCCATTATTACCGATACAAAAAAGGTAATCTACACCCTTAATTCTCTCTGTATCGAGATGGATAATCGATACAATCTGCTCAAAGAAGCCGGTACGAGAAACCTCAAAGAGTACAACGCCAAGTTCATCGCCCGGAAACTCAATCCGGATAAGGGCCATTATTTCATGCCCTACATTGTCTTGGTGATTGATGAGTTGGCGGATTTGATGATGACCGCAGGCAAAGAGATTGAAGGTCCCATTGCCCGACTGGCTCAGTTGGCAAGGGCGATCGGAATCCATCTGGTAGTAGCCACTCAGCGACCTTCAGTCAACGTGATTACCGGTATTATCAAGGCAAACTTTCCTGCCCGGCTTTCTTTCCGGGTTACCTCCAAAATCGACTCCAGAACCATTCTGGATACCGGAGGGGCTGATCAGCTGATCGGTATGGGGGATATGTTACTTTCACATGGTTCAGAGATTACCCGTATCCAATGTGCATTCCTGGACACGCCTGAAGTCGATTCGATCTGTGATTGGATCGGAGAGCAAAAAGGCTATTCAGATGCTTATTTGTTGCCTGAATTTGTCGGTGAAGATGGAGACGGGTCCATCGGAGAGGTAGACCTATCGGATCGCGATCCACTTTTTGATGATGCAGCACGGCTCATTGTCATGCATCAGCAGGGAAGCACTTCGTTGATTCAGCGCAAGCTGAAATTAGGTTACAATCGTGCCGGCAGAATCATTGACCAATTGGAAGCAGCCGGAATTGTAGGTGCATTTGAAGGCTCCAAGGCAAGGGAGGTACTGGTACAAGATGAGGGCAGTTTGGAACGGTTATTGAATAGTTTGTAGAAGCGTGCAAATGCGCTACAACCAATTCAATGAAAAAATTTATCCTTCTTTTTTTACTTCTCGTCACAGTCTCATTCAGTATAGATGCGACAGCCCAAAAAGACCCTAAAGCAAAAGTCATTCTCGATGGAATGAGCAAAAAGTTCCAGTCGATGAACGGCTTTACAGCAAGCTTTGATTTCACTTATCAGGATCAGACAGGCTCGAGCGATCGCCAATCCGGAGAGATCGCGGTTAAAGGTGAGCAATACCGTCTTAAACTTCCCGAGCAAGAAATCTACAATGACGCTAAAACAGTTTGGACTTTTATCCAGTCTGATGCATACAAAGAGGTCACCATCAACGATGCTGCCCAGATGGAGGGTGAATTGACCCCCTCAAATATCTACAGAATGTATGAGTCAGGTTACAATTACAAACTATTGGGAGAAAAGCAATTTCAAGGCAAAACCGCCCAGCTGGTAGAACTCACTTCCATCAAACCTGGAGCTCCTTTTGAAAAAGTCACCCTTCGAATCGAGAAAGGCACCAACAATCTGCTCGGTTGGGAAATGTATGATGGACAAGGTGGTGTCTTCTCCTATTCCTTTTCCAATCTCAAAACCAATGTCAATCTGCCCTCAAACTACTTCAGCTTTGATGTGAAGCAGTATCCAGGAATAGAGGTGATCGATTTAAGGTAAAAGGAAAGCGTTTAAAATGCTGTCTGGATATCTTCATGCCTTTCGATATGAATTGATTATTCGGCGGCACTCAAGCTTCCTGAAGCCTACGCTCCGAAATAGCGAGCCTGATCCATTGGTCCACCAGCTCTAATCCAAACTCCGTCAATAATGCCTCGGGATGATACTGAATTCCAAGAATAGGCAAGTCCCGATGGGCAATCCCCATGATTTCTCCTTGCTCACTTTCCAGAATTGAGATCAATTCGAAAGGCAGTTCACTCAGTTCAAGGGAATGATACCGAGTTACCTGAAAAGCTTTGGGTAGCATTGCTGTAAAACAATGGGCTTCAGTTTTAATTACTTTTCTAACTTTCCCGTGTGTAGGAATTTCGCTCGAAATCAGCTTTGCCCCAAAAAATTCACCGATTGCCTGATGACCTAAGCAGACTCCCAAAATTGGTTTAGTACGATAATATTTTTCCAAAATTCGCATCAAATTACCTGCATCAGCGGGCCTTCCTGGGCCTGGAGACAAAATAATTCCCTGAAATTCCAGCTTTTCGATTTCTTCGAGTCCTACATCATTGCGCAGTACCAGCAGCTCCTGTCCGGTCTGACGGATCAAATCTGCCAAAATATGACTGAATGAGTCAAAACTATCGATTAATAGTAGCATCCTTAAGTCTATCAACAAATTCTTCCACCTTCCCTCTCGTACTTTTAACTTTTGGAAAAAATGGCTCTACACCTGCGATTACCGCCGGGGCAAGTGGCTGTATATAACCCAGCGATTCAGAGTTTTTAAGCCATTTTTTTGGTAGCTCCATTTTAAATTCGTTTGTAAACCAAAGAAATAAACTGATGAAAAATGCGGCCTTCAATGTGCCTAGCGCCGCTCCTGCCAAGCTGTCGAGCGAGCCTAACATGATCATGTCAATTAATTTTTTCATAACCCAACCTACCGTCCGGATGAGGACCAAACTGAGCAAAAAAACCACTAAAAACCCGGCCAAGGGATAACCCAGATTGATTTCCTCAACATTTTCAGCTAGCCAACCGGCCATGGGATCCATAAAATAAAAACCTAAAATTAAGGCCACTACAAAGCCTACCAGGCCTACGATACTTAATAGAAAGCCCTGCCGGAAGCCCTCGTAAGCCCCAAGGCCCAAGGCTATCAAAATGACGATATCGACTGTTTCCAATTTTAGCTGTTCAAAAGTGCTTTTACCTTGTCAGCAATCACCTTGCCATCTGCTTTTCCTGCTAGAGTCTTGCTGGCTACGCCCATTACTTTTCCCATGTCTTTGGGGCCGGAGGCTCCAGTTTGATTGATAATTGCCTGCACTGCAGCAGTGATTTCCTCATCAGTCATCGCCTTTGGTAAAAACTCCTGGATTATTGCCAATTCAGCCAACTCCACTTCCAATAGATCTGTTCGCCCCTGCTGTTCATAGATCTCAGCTGAGTCTTTTCGCTGTTTTGCAGCTTTGGTAAGAATCTTCATTTCCTCATCTTCTGAGATTTCCGCCTTTGCACCGCTTTTCGTTTCTTCCAGCAAAATCAGTGATTTGATTGCTCTTAGAGCACTTAATCTGGTCTTGTCTTTGGCGATCATCGCCGATTTAATTTCACTTTCTATGTTCTGCTTTAAACTCATAAGTCCTAAGTTTGTGTTATGTGGTTATAAATAAAGCCAAAAATACCTTTTCAGATCGGATATGACCAAGCTAAGTGTAAATATTAACAAGATTGCCACACTCAGAAATGCCAGAGGAGCCAATAATCCCAATGTAGTACAAGTTGCGCTGGATGCTGAGCGATTTGGTGCCCAAGGCATCACGGTACATCCTAGGCCGGATGAACGACATATCCGCTATCAGGATGTCATCGATCTGGCAAAAGTGGTGACCACCGAATTCAATATTGAAGGCTATCCCGATCAGCGATTCATCCAACTGGTAAAAAAAGTAAAACCTGCACAGGCTACTCTCGTACCTGACCCACCAGATGCCATCACTTCCAATACAGGCTGGGATACGATCAAGCATCAGAGCTTGCTCAAGGAAACCGTCTCGGAACTCCAGGAGGCGGGAATCAGGGTTTCTATTTTTATCAATCCAGAGGTCAAATATTTCGAACCTGCCAAGCTTACCGGGACAGATCGGGTAGAACTTTACACTGAACCCTATGCAGTTGGATTTCACAAGAATAAGGAACTGGCTGTTCGGCCTTATATCGAAGTATCAGAAATCGCCAGAGAACTAGGATTGGGACTGAATGCGGGACATGATTTGGACCTGCAGAATTTAGCTTTTTTGAAGCAAAGCATCCCTTATTTGGATGAAGTGTCAATCGGTCATGCCTTGATCTGCGACGCTTTGTATTATGGGCTGGAAAACACGATTCAGATGTATCGGAGGAAGTTGGAA
>CAZFSC010000055.1:0-13477 GCA_964521585.1 uncultured Limnohabitans sp. | reverse complement strand
TGAAACTTAACTATAAAAAATCCGGCTCCGGCCCACCATTGGTAATCCTTCATGGGCTGTTTGGGTCCTTGGACAACTGGTTTTCCATTGCCAAAGAACTGGAAAAAGACTTTACACTGTACCTGGTGGATCAACGGAATCATGGAGATTCCCCACACTCAGATGAATGGAATTATGGGGTCATGGTGGAAGATTTAAAAGAGCTAATAGATGAGGAAGGCTTGGATAAAATCTACCTCATGGGTCACTCTATGGGAGGAAAAACTGCCATGAACTTTGCAGTGGAGTATCCTGAACGGGTGGATCGATTAATCGTAGCCGATATTGCACCCAGGTATTATGAAGTTCATCATCAATCTATTTTAGAGGGGCTTAATTCCCTCAAATTGGATCAAATCAAATCCAGAAAAGAGGCTGATGATCAGTTGGCGAAGTATATTGATGAAGTAGGCATCCGTCAATTTTTATTGAAAAGTCTGGGTAGAAACAGTGAAGGTTTTGTCTGGAAAATCAATCTCCCCGTGATCACTGAGAATATAGAAGAAGTAGGAGAAGAACTGGACTCTGATGGAAAATACGAAGGTCCTACCCTATTTCTGGGAGGATCCAATTCTGACTACATCCGGCAGGAAGATCTACCGGATATCTTGGAGCATTTCCCCAACTATGAAATCGAGTTTGTGCAAGGTGCAGGGCATTGGCTTCATGCCGAAAAACCGGAGGCTGTAATTAAGGAAGTCAGAAGATTTTTGAAGTAAATTTCAAGGTCTTGATTGAGTTTTCTTCCAGCTTTCTCATTTGAGCTTTCTGACTTTCACTTCACCTTCTTTCCATGCTTCATCACCATATCCACATCCTGTAGCAGGTTGATATACCGAAGCACATCCCCTCGAACAGCGATGATATCGACATACTTTCCTTCGGAGATTGTGCCATAGTCCTTGTCTACTTTCATCGCCACAGCAGGCCAATAGGTGGCGGCTTTTATGGTCAATAGTGGATCCATTCCAAAGTGATTCACCCAGACATCCAGCTCATTCCAGGTGCTTTGGCTATGAAACTTCATCGGGATGCCACTGTCTGTTCCGATCAAAAGAACCGCTCCGCTTTGTCGGAGTTGATTGAATTTCCGTTCCAAGGTTGGTTTTCTTACAGGCGTCAGCTGGAAATAGGACATTCTCCCCGGATAGCGTAAGGATGCCCGGATATCTCTGATAATCGAATCGGGCAAACCCAGGTGCCAGGAAGGGTCATCCAGTTTTTCGGGATTATCCCGCACATACTCGTAATTGTACAAGCCCTCCACGGTAGGAGTCCAGAAAATGGGTCCCAAATTCATCTTGGCAGCACGCTCCTTCAATAGCTGCATAATATCTTCCGGATATTCAGGAGCAGAACTGAGCCCGGTATGTTCAAAGCAGTCCACTCCTATCTTTAACCCGACTCTGATTTCATTCGGTCTATGGGAGTGGCCTACTACCGGAAGCCCATATTTGTGGGCTTCATCTACTACGGCCTGCGCTTCCTCCAAGGTCATCTGATCCTGATCAATCAGCTTAATTACATCCACTCCGGCGTCGGCCAGTTTTTTCACTTTTGCCCGGGCATCCGCAGGACCGTTTACTCCCCATCTAAATGCCTCAGTTCCTGGATAAGGTTTCTTTTGGATAAATGGCCCCGAAACGTAGATCGTGGGACCTGGAATTTCACCCCGATTGATTCGGTCGCGTACATTGATGCTTGCTTCCAAAGGGGCACCTAAATCCCGGGCGCTGGTCACTCCAGCCATCAGCAACTGATGGGCGGAGGATGGCATTATTACAGGCTCAAAAAGATCAATATAGGTGCTATCCCAATGCGTGTAATCGCTGTGCCCATTGATCATCAAGTGAACATGCATATCCCAAAGTCCGGGAAGAACACTCATTCCCTCGGTGGAGATAATTTCGGCATTTGCCGGAATCTCCAAACTTCCCACTTGCCCCACAGCCTTGATCCGCTCGCCTTCGACAATAATTACAGAATTGCGGATTGGCGTACCTCCAAAACCGTCGATCAAAGTTCCTCCGACCAGGGCTTTTAGATTTTGGGGAAACAAATTACCTGAAATCAGGAAAAAAACAGCGAAGAGCAAGATTTTAGAATTCATAAGCATCTGATTTGGTGTCATCCGACCAAAAGGTAATGATTTTGCCTTTTAAATTTTAAATTCGAATTCTAATATCAAATTCAAAATGCCCAAAGGAAAACTCTTCCTCATTCCCAATGTCCTGGCAGAAAATACCGCCCAGTCCATCATCAGTCCTCAGATAAAGGAAGTCATCAGCCATACCAAAGTCTACCTGGTAGAAAACCTACGTACCGCCCGGCGATATATCAGCAGTTTGAAACTGGGAGTGAATATCGAGGAACTCCATATGGAAATCCTGGATAAAAACACCGCTCCGGAAACCATCAATCGACTGATGCAACCCCTGCTTAATGGGGCTGACATGGGAATCATCTCTGAAGCAGGTTGTCCTGGAATCGCTGATCCCGGAGCCCTTGCAGTAGCCCATGCCCATGTCAAAGGAATTCAGGTAGTACCGCTTTCCGGACCAAGCTCCATGTTTATGGCTTTGATGGGTTCGGGATTCTCTGGACAGTCATTTGCTTTTCATGGCTATTTGCCGATCGATAAAAAAGAAAAAACCACTGCGCTAAGAAAGTTGGAAACAGAATCTGCCAAAGAGCAACGGGCTCAGATTTTTATGGAAACTCCCTTTCGCAACAACCAATTACTGGAAGATATTCTGAGCACTTTGGCCCCCAAGACCAAGCTTTGTATCGCAAAAAATCTGACTGCCAAGGACGAACTTATCCTGACCAAAACGGTTGAGGAATGGAAAAAACTTCCCCTTGACCTTCATAAAATCCCCACCGTTTTCATCATCCAAAGCTTTTAGAACATGTTTACAATCGATGCCCACCTGGATCTCAGCATGAATGCTTTGGAGTGGAACAGGGATTTGACACGACCAGTCTCAGAAATCAATGTCCGTGAAAAAGGCCTTTCCGACAAACCCGACAGAGGCCGGGCGACAGTCTCCCTTCCCGAACTGCGCAAAGGAAATGTTGGCTTGGTGGTGGCAACCCAAATTGCCCGCTATGTTTCTGTAGCTAATCCACTGCCCGGATGGCATTCCCCAGAGCAGGCTTGGGCTCATACCCAGGGACAATTGGCATGGTATCAAGCGATGGTTGACCAAGGTGAAATGTCCCAAATCAAAAACTGGAAAGAATTAGAGGCACACTTGGCGAGTTGGAATGCTGCAACAGATCAAAGCAAGCACCCAATAGGCTTTATCCTTTCTCTGGAAGGCGCAGACTCTCTGGTGAACTTGGATTATTTGGAAAAAGCCTACGATTATGGATTGCGGGCACTTGGTCCAGCTCATTACGGACCCGGACGCTATGCTCATGGAACAGATGCTTCTGCTCCCCTCAATTCACAAGGGAAAGATCTACTTCGAAAAATGGATGAGTTGGGGATGATCTTAGATGCCACGCATTTATGTGACGAAGCATTTTGGGAGGCCTTGAAAATATTTAAGGGACCTGTCTGGGCCAGTCACAACAATTGCCGGGCCTTGGTGGATCATAATCGGCAATTTTCGGATGATATGATCCAGGCTTTGATAGAGCGGGGGGCCGTGATAGGAGGCGCATTCGATGCCTGGATGCTCAGCCCCAATTGGGAGCGAGGGAAATCCACTCCTCAAGAACGGAGCGTGAGTCTGGAAACCGTCATTGACCACATGGATCATATCTGTCAGCTTACCGGCAATGCCAACCACATCGGAATTGGTTCGGATTTGGATGGAGGATTTGGCAAAGAGCAATGTCCTGGAGATTTGGATTCAATTGCTGACTTGAAAAAAATCCCGACTCTCCTAGCCAATCGAGGCTATAGCAGACAAGACATCGAAAAAGTGATGCATGGTAACTGGCTGAGATTTCTGGAATCCGCCTGGAAGTAATTGTCCCTTTCAATAGATCAGGAGGTTCAAAACCACGAATTCTGATCGCTGAGGCCTTATTGAAATTTTACATTTGCATAAATAATTCGAATTGGATTATTTGCATGCATTGAATTACGATAATTACCAAAACCATCCACCTTACTGCTTATGAAGTCACTTCTACCTTTTGTTATCCTGGCTTTACTCTGCTTCGTCACTACCCACTCCTTCTCCCAAAAAATTCAGATCAGTGCGAATCATTCAGATGCAAAATTTATTTTGCTCAATGATTACGATGATTCCGAAAAACAGGAACTGGGCACTGGTTCTATAGAGTACAAGCTTGATAAAAATTCTAAAAACCGGATAAAAATCACCAAGCCCGGTTACGATCCTATCATCAAGGAATATAATCGCGATTTGAAGTGGGACAAAGATCAGAAAGTTTCTTTGGACACTAGAAGAATAGATATCTCCGTGGAGCCTTTTGATGCGGAGATATTTGTAGATGGGAGAAAAATTGGCTCAAAAGCTATTTATATGACCATCCCCAAAGATCGCTCTGCTACTTTGGAAATTAAAAAACCGGGTTTTGCTTCAGTCACCAAAACCTACTACAATTCACCTGAGCGGGAGACTCCTCCAGTAAGAGAATTTTTCGAATTGAAAAATAGACAGGTTCGTCTGGAAGTACAGCCAGCAGATGGGCAAGTAAGCCTCAACGGAATGCCTATGGGTAAGGGAAATCAAGACATCATCGTTCCGGAAGGTGATTGTGTGACTATAAAAGTCAATAAGGAAGGCTTTGTAGAGTACACCAAAGTTTATTGCAACAAACCTGGAATCGACCCTGAGCCTCCTGTTAGAGAATCTGCTGTTTTGGATGAAAGATTGGTGAAAATCACCACCATTCCCAGTGATGCAGCCATCGAAGTATTAGGGCAGCGAGTAGGCGTTGGTTCCCATGAATTGAAAGTACCTAAAGGTCGTTGTATTTCTGTTATTGTTTCCAAAGATGGTTTTGTAAAATATTACAAAGACTATTGCAATCAAACTGATAGAAATACACCACCTGTTGCAGATGCGATTGAGATGGCTCGAGATCAAGCCTACGACAATTCGGTTTCTTCAGACTTGGCGAATGTTCGAATTACAGTACCTGTGAATAAAGCGTATAATGCCGAGGAAGCTTGGAGAATATTATCCTCCATTGTCACCCGATATTTTGATATTTTGGAAACAGTAGATTTTAATACGGGATACCTGACCACTTCTTGGCAGGTAGAAAATTTCAATTCATCTGTAATCAGAACCAGAGTTATTGTGAGTTCTGGGGGTAATTCCGATCAACTGGCTTATGCCGTAAAATTGGTCAGTCAAGCGGCAGATCTTAATGATCCCAAGAGAGTGAAAGAGGTAGTAACCGTCAAAGACGATGAGCTTTTTAAAGATTGGTCACGAATTATGATTAAATACCAAGGGTTGATAGAAGAGATTCAAGCCAGACTTCAATAAAGATCTACCTATAAATTTGAAGACCTTTGAGAGTAATTTCAAAGGTCTTTTTTATTCTCTAAATTTTCTGGAAAAGCAAATTCAAAGATGTGAATCACGCTCCATTTGTGAGCTGAATTTTTAATGGAAAATTGAGGATTATATAAAAAGGGTTTTCCTGAGACTCTTCCTCGCCTCGATCCGGTTCCTTTACTTTTTTTTTGAAGAGCTGTAATTTCAAACGATTTCCATAAAAAAATGCCTCTACCTTTATTTTAAAGGCCTTTGAAAGCTACGTAAACTTTGTACTTTGGAATTGTAAATGTATCAGAACAAGAAGTTTGAAGCATTTTTTTTCTGAACAGGATCGTTAAATCAAACACCCAAAATGGCCAAGTCCCATCTTTCCTTTTCCCAAATCATCAACATGAATGTTGGTTTTTTTGGGATACAGTATAGTTTTGGTTTACAGCAAAGCGCGGTCAATCCCATCTATGACATGCTTGGTGCCGCCCCGGACGAGATCCCGATTTTGAACCTTGCCGGACCCATGACCGGATTGCTTATTCAACCCATCATTGGGGCATTGAGTGATAGTACTTGGAGCGAGCGGTTTGGAAGAAGGAAACCTTACTTCTTTATAGGAGCGCTATTTTGCAGTATCGCCCTTTTCTTCTATCCATTCAGTAGTTCGCTATGGATGGCTGCTGGCCTACTGTGGGTCTTGGATGCGGCCAATAATACTGCCATGGAACCTTACAGAGCCTTGATTGCAGATGTACTTCCCGAGCAGCAATACTCCACAGGCTTTCTCACCCAGAGTTTCTTCACAGGATTGGGTATTACCCTGGCGAATATCTCGCTCTTTGTATTTCAAAAATACATTCCGGGAATTGCGGGCTCCCTTCCTTATTGGGTGTATGCTTCATTTTTTCTGGGAACAGTCTGCTCGATCAGTTCAGTCCTTTGGAGTATCAGTAAAACTCCGGAAATCCCCCCATCCCCGGAAGAGTTGGCGGAACTCAAAAAAAGAAATAAGGGGATGCCTCATCCTGCGATCCAGTTTTTTCTTTCCATACTGACGACTCTATTCGCCTATCTGGTGTTTTTTCTTTTGTTGATCCCCTCCCTATTTGACCGGAGAATCATCCGAAAAACCATCTCTTGGGCAGAACATAATCCTACGACAAAGGTCCTTTTTGCCCAAAATCTCGAAATCATCGAATCGATCATTCAGATGCCTTCTGTCATGTGGAAACTATCGCTAGTCTATTTGTTTCAGTGGTATGCGCTTTTTTGCTATTGGCAAAATGCCGCCAAAAGTATAGCTCAGTCTGTCTACAACACCGGTCCACTGGAAAATAAGGCGCTTTATGAAGAAGCAGTCGGCTGGACTGGACTAGTCAATGGCTGGTATAATATTGTGACATTCCTGTCTGCATTTTTCCTCGCCCGGATGGCTACCCGATTTGGACCAAAAAAAGTACACTTCATCTGTCTGATCATGGCAGGAGTCGGTCTCCTGATCTTTCCCCTGATCGAAAACAAATATTTACTATTCGCTCCCATGACAGGATTTGGAATTGCCTGGGCTAGCATGATGGGCGTACCCTACTTGCTGGTAGTCAATGAAATCCCAAAAGAACGGTATGGAGTTTACATGGGCATCATCAACATGATGATTGTGATCCCTATGATCTTTCAGACACTGAGTTTTGGATTTATTTATAAAACTTTCCTGAATAATGATCCCCGGCTGGCCATTGCCTTTGCCGGGATATTATTGCTTATGGCAGCATTGGCAACCCTTCGGATCAAAGAAAGGCCAATTCAAACTGAAATTGTGATAGCTAGCTCAGGAGGCCACTAGCAGTAACCCTATTTGAAAAACAATTGCTTTATAATTCTTCACATTTTGAATCAACGAATCAATCATTTTATCACTTCTGAACTGCAGAAGAGCGGTTTTGATCCAAAAGGCAAGGACAAAGAGATCAATTTCCGTTTGAGGGAGAGCCTTGAAAACATTCTTCAACTCTATCAAAATATCTATTCAGGACATCCCAAAGCCAACGAAACGCTGGAAAAGCTGATTCAAACGCTTGTTGATTCCGGAAAAAACCGGCCCCAGGAATTACGTCAGCGGGATGCCTCCAAAAAACCCGATTGGTTTCTCAGCAATAAGTTGGCAGGAATGAGCCTGTATGTTGACCGATTCTGCGGAAATCTCGAAAATCTCAGAGGCAAGCTGGACTACTTCCAGGAACTTGGAGTAAACTTTTTACACTTAATGCCCCTTTTCGAAAGTCCGGCAGGAGAAAGCGATGGAGGTTATGCTGTTTCAAATTTCAGAAAAGTGGATCCTAAATTCGGGAATCTGGAGGAGCTGATCGCACTTCGTAAATCCATGCAAGAGCAAGACAAGTACCTCATGCTGGATATCGTGCTGAATCATACGTCCCATCGGCACGAGTGGGCTGAAAAAGCCAAAGCTGGTGACCCTGAATATCAGGATTACTTCTATATGTATGACAATCGCTGGATTCCCAATGAATTCGATGCCTGCATGCCGGAGATATTTCCCGAAAGTGCACCGGGTAATTTCACCTACGTACCCGAATGCAATAAATGGGTGATGACCGTATTTCACAATTATCAGTGGGATCTGAATTTCATGAATCCTGCGGTTCTGGTTGCTATGGTGGAAAATATACTTTTCTACGGTAATCTGGGTGTGGACCTGCTTCGAATCGATGCACCGGCATTCATCTGGAAGCAAAACGGAACCACCTCCCAAAACTTGCCCAAGGCACATGAGCTGCTCAGATTAATCAAGCAATGTGTCATGGTAGCTACTCCGGGAATGGCCTTATTGGGTGAGGCGATCGTCGCACCTAAGGAAATCATGAAATATTTCGGAACAGGAGAATACACCGCCAAAGAATGTGATTTTGCCTACAATGCTACTCAGATGGCACTCCAGTGGGACATGTTGGCGACTGGCGACTCCCGGGTCATGTTGGCCGCACAGCAGGATCTCCTTCAAAAGCCACTGGGCACATCCTGGATCACCTACACCAGATGCCATGACGACATCGGGCTGGGCTATGAGGATGCCAGAATCTCCCAGGTGGGAAAAGATCCCTACCTACATCGCCAATATCTAAAGGATTATTATGCAGGTGTCAGTTCCGAAAGTCCCGCAAGAGGGGCGATGTTTTCCTTCAATCCAAAAACAGGAGATGCCCGGATATCAGGATCCCTGGCCTCACTCTGTGGGCTGGAGCTAGCCATCGAAAACTCCGACAAAAAGGAAATCGAGCGTTCTATCCAAAAAATTCTCCTGATGCAGGCGCATTCCTTCTTTTTGGGAGGACTCCCGATGATCTTTTATGGTGATGAGGTCGGCTATACCAATGATTACAGCTATCTCGACGATCCTAGCAAAAATTACGATAACCGCTGGATGCACCGTCCCCTTATCAATTGGCAAAAGAATGAGAAAAGATTTGAAGCAGCATCGGTGGAAGAAAGGATTTTTTCAGGAACCAAGAAGTTGTTACAAATCCGAAAAAGCCTTCCGGTCTTGAGTGATTTGAAAAATCTCACCTGGCTATCTCCGCATAATATCCACGTGGCTGGATTTGTCAGGAGCCTTGGAGTGCAAAAGGTTTACGGAATATTCAACTTTGGGTCTTCAGCATCCTACCTAACTTGGTATGCTTTCAAAGAGCATGGCAAAGCTCCTACTAGTTTACGGGATCACTGGACCGGAAAAGAATATCCTGTAGGTATGGATCATGAATATCTGATTCTAAAGCCTTACGGATTTCACCTTTTCGAAGCAGTCTGGGAATGAGCAACTGGACTCATCCGACTACTGGACTCCCTGATTACAAGTTTGGTCTTGGTCTCAATGATTTTATTGGTTCCAACTTCATTATTCCGAATTTCTTCGAGGAGTAATTCGATGGCCTTTTCCCCCATTTCAAATGCATGCTGGTCAATAGAGCTGAGACTGGGGGTGACAAATTTCGCCATATCCCAGTTGCTGAAGCCAATCAATCCAACCTGCTCGGGGATCTGAAAATGGGACTGTTTGAGGTAGTTCATCGCTCCCATTGCAACCAAATCCGTAATGCAAAAAATCGCATCAGGAGGATTGGTCAGATTCATCAATCTCGCAGTAAAGTCATACCCTTCCTTTTCTGAAATCTCCTTGCAATGCAAAACCCAGTCTTCCGATGCCTGAATGCCATGGTCACTGAGTGCCTTAAGATAACCTCTTAACCGCTCCTGGGAATTCTTCACATGAGTCAAGCCATTGATATGTGCGATTTTCGAATAGCCCTGTTGAATCAAGTGCTTCACTGCATTATATGCACCCTGGAAGTCATCTACAATTACTTTGGGACTGTCGATCAGTTCCGATACCTTGTCAAACTGAACTACCGGACGCCCTTCATCGAGGAATTCTTGCAGGTGATCCACTTTGGTAGTTTCGTTGGAGATTGATATCAAGAGTCCGTCGACGCTACTGGAAAGCATGGTCTTGCAAGCCATAATCTCATTCTTTTGCTTTTCGTCACTCTGACCTACCAGAATGCTGTAGTTGTGTTTTTTGGCTGCGGTGATGGCGCCCGATATCACAGAGGAAAAAAAGTAATGAACCAACTCCGGAACGATCATACCTATGGTCATGGTCTTGTTTTTCCTGAAGTTGACCGCCATCGTATTGGGCACATAATTGTGCTTTTCTGCGTATTCTTTGACGAGTTTGATGGTCTCTTCTGAGATTCCCGAATAAGAATTTAAAGCTCTGGAAGCTGTTGAAACAGAAATTCCAAGCTCAAAGGCGATGTCCTTCAGGGTCAATCTTTTTCGTTCAGACATAAAGGAGATATTTGGTACTTAATGTATTGAAAAAGTAGCTCATTTTTTCGTTGAGGAGAGGTTAATTTAATAAACTCAATATGCACTAAGTGGTTTATGAATAGCCTATTTCTGAGTTCAGATTTTAAATTCGGATTCATAATTTGGCGATTTATAAAGTATTTATTCTATCAAGTCAGTTTAATAATAAACTCGTATGAACCCGTCTACCTGATTTACGGTCGTGGAAAGCAGTAAGATCTTAAAATTAAAGCGATAGGAAAATTTGATGGTTAACTCTTCCTATCCTCTAAGCGCAAAAAGAAAAGCCGCAATCAGCAGAAGCAGACCGAGTAAGATCCCCACGCTGCCCACCGCCTTGTACAATAGTTTAAATTGTCTTTTCATCACCAGGATTCTCTTGAAATTAAATCGTATCTAATTTTTCAGACGATCTCAAATCGCTCTGAGTAAATGTGACGCCAGTCGATCTTTAAATCCCGCAGTGCCAGTTCTGCGATATCCATCATCGGTTTTGGCCCACAGATATAATAATTGAAATCGTGCGGATTTTTGGGAAGGTATTTGTCAATTAATGCTTTTTCGACTGTTCCTTTTTCTCCTTGCCAACCTTCATGCGGCTCCAGCAGCAGATGAATAAGATCCAAATTCAACTCATCTTTCAGTTCATCCAGCTCCTCTCTGAAGGTAATATTCTCGAACTGATTGCTTCCGTAGATAAGGATAACTTTCCGTCTATCGTTTTCGGCCTTCATTGTACGCAGCATACTCATTGCCGGCGTTACGCCGATACCTCCCATGATCAGAAAAAGGTTTTTGTCTTTTTTGGGCGTAAATGATCCGAATGGCCCTTCCAAAAAAACTTTTTCGCCGGACTTCCTATCTGACCAGGATCCAGTGAAGTCTCCGGATTCTTTTGCTGTAAATCTCAGGCCATCTTCATGCGTTCCTGAAGCGATTGTAAACGGGTGCTGCTGAAGTGAAAAAGGTGTTTCCCGAATAGTTATCCAAACAAACTGTCCGGCCTCATGGGATAAGCCCTCATGTCCGTCAGGTTTAATTTTCAATGTCCAGCAGTCGGCTCTTTCCTCGATTACCTCGGTGATTTTATAAGGCTTTTTCTTCGCACGATACGGTCGCACGATCCGGGTGTGAATGACCAGATACATCCCGGAGCCCATTACAACCGCAATGGCTATTTTTTGCCAGAGTTCGTCCAGATAGTGCCCCACTCGAATCGAATGGACAACACCTACAAAAACGATAGCCAGGGCAAGCAGACCATGGAACGCTCTCCATTTTTCATAACTGAGCCCAAAAGAAGTTCGCCAATAACTACTTACGATGATCAGAATAACTGCAACAGTAACAAAACTAAGTGCAAGGGCTCTCAAAAAATTAACGCGAGGATCAAAATATGCTAGAAATTGGGGATCCGCCAGGATAAGGGTTATCGGGTGGCCAAGTACAAACAAGAACCCGATCAAGCCCATGCGCTTGTGAAAATGCAGAATATTGTCCATCCCAAAAGCCGGGGCTATTTGTTTTATCCGTCCTGAAAATAAAAACTCAAGCGTAAAAATCGCCAAAGCCAGAAACCCCAGGGCAACCCCAAATTCTATCGAGAACTTGCGGTATTCAGGCGTGATCCCGGCAAGTGCTATACTTAGAGGAATCAGGCATAATATAAAATATACAACTAACCACTTCAAGGCCCTGAGATAGCCGTATTCCATCTCAGTTATTTTCATAATTCTCCTTCCTTTCGTAAACTAATTTTGCTAATTGACTCAAAAGCACAGACAGCACAATCAGACCGGTATATCCTAATAGCAGCCATTGCAATGGTTGATCAAAGAGTTCTTTAAGCATCGCCAGTAAAAAAGCAGTTAACCACGAAACAATCGATACAGCTCCCAATGCAAATGATATTTTATTTAGTCGCTCATGCTGGTAATTCTCTTCTTCCAGTAGTGATATTTTTTCCATTTTTGGAGTAATATACAGGTTGAGAACAGCTCCGTTGAGGATGACTACTCCCACAACGATCATCTTCATAATAAACCGGGGATTTTTCAGGAAACTCTCATAATCCAGAATCAACAAGGCAGCTCCGCTGAGGATAAGTAGGATCAGGCCAAAAATGATCATTTGGGATATTAAGTGCATGATCAGCGATTCACTCGCAGAAAAGGTATAATTTCTCATAAAGTGAGAAAACATGATATCGATGATAAAAGTACCCCCAAGACCCATTGTAAGTCCCAATAGGTGAATTGCGAGATTGTATTCATGGGTATCTTTTAAAAGTTCAGGGAGGTTTACCGTCAGGCCGTACAATACGGCTATGAAAATTAAAAGTGAAAAACAGGTTGAAAAGAAAAGCCAGGGACTAAACTTCCTGACCACTCCCACCCGCATCGAGATCTTGTAAACCCCAAGCAAGAAGGTAATACCCGACAGGTAAATCACGGCTAGATCGGCTCCCGGCCAACGCTCTGCGAGTAACAGTTTTCCCAAATAAATAAGGCCCGTTATCGCAAAATATCCGACCAGTATTCTCTCTATCGGAATTCCAAAAAACAGCTTGTCAGTAATATGAGAAATGGGATCCTCCTTTTTCTCCACTGACTCCTTCTCCTTTTGTCGCTTCCTTTTTAGTAAAGCATACCAAAGAATCGCAAATCCGGAAATGGAGAAAATCAGTAAAGAGATCAGGTTCAGCAAGGACTGTTTATTTTTTGATTCTTTTAAATTTACAGAATCTGCGGGTATTTTTAAATTTTTATCAGATTCATCCCTACACTTCCGCATCCTTCAAGGATACTAAGCTTGGGTATTCAATCTTGAAATTCGTGCTAATAGTTACCGAAGGACATTCCAAAACCTCCCCGGGATGCTTGCTTTGGAATTAATCTTACCATTATCAAAAGAGATTACGACCTTATCTTCTTTGAGGCAGGTTCCGAAGGTTTTGGCTAGAAGTAAAAAAATGATAAAGTAACTCCAAATTAATTCTCACCAACATCCCCTCAGGCACCACTCATTTGCAATTATTTTGAAATAAGTTTGGGTCAATTGACACCATT
>CAZFSC010000054.1:0-21272 GCA_964521585.1 uncultured Limnohabitans sp. | reverse complement strand
CTGAAAAATTTAAAGATATTCTCTACTCCATAGCCCAATTCCAAGTAAGGCTTGCTAGGATCCAGCCTTCCAAAACTTTCCAGAGGAATTCCATCAGGATCAAAAGACGGTACATTTAAGATGTTTTCATTACGTACGGATCCAAAAAGCACATTGGCATTGGCTACTGCTCTCCATTTTAGTTTTTTCATCAAAGGGATTCGATTGAGTAAAAATCCTTCGAAGAAATGTCTATATCTCAAACTAACATATTGATCAGATGAAAACTCATTGAAATTCATCGTATTGAAGGCAGCCGTGGTATAGAATAAGGTTTCATTTCCCAGATGGTTTTCTAAAATGGGAAAAGGTACTTCGCCAAAAACCTTACCTGCATCCAATTCATATCTGGACACCCCGAAGAGCCCCATATTCAATCGCTGAAAAAGATAAAAACTCAGCTTCTGATAATCAAGGTCCCCACCAAGCCATTGAAATCCTTTGGTGTAATTCAGTTCCAGGATCGGCCAGGTATCTGGTCCCAGGGAAATCCGCTCGTTATCATTGATGATGATAAGCTCATCCCGGCCATACCGAATTCCAACCCTGGCCTCAGTAGTTTCGAAGCCGGCCCGATATTCCCTGCTTTCTTTTTCCAGATAGTAGAAATCAAAAAGGGGCTCAAATTGATTTTTCGTGAATCCTGCTTTGAAAAGAAATCCTTTGAAAAATTCCCGCTGAAAGTTCAGTTGCTGGTTCGTGCTGATAAAAGGCCTGCGCAGTGTTCCAAATCTACTTGCCGCAAGAAAAATACTATTCCCTGCCAAAGATTCCATCTCAAGCCCTACCTGATCAATCTCGCTGGTAGCTTTGAGCTGCATGGTGGTCCAGTACTTTCGATCCAATATCCTTGTGGCAAAAACAGAATATTTAAAGCGTTCATCTTTAAGACCATAAGCCCCATAGCCCTGAAGTAACCATTTATTGCTAAACTTATAATTGGTCCTTAACCCAAATCCAATTCTCAGCCCTTCTACATTATTGTAATTCCCAAATTCAGTCCAAGGCCCCAAATCCACTTTCCCTACAGGCAAAAAACCAGTGGCAAAAAATTTCATTCCTTCCGAGTAAAAGCGGATGATCGGGATTTTCTTCAACGTATCCACCATTTGAAGAATAGCAACTTCCTCAGTCGTAAGTGGGTCTACCCTATTAATTTTCCAAAACTCCTCACCTGTTTCTGCAAAATCAGGCTTAAGTTCGACGGCATTGTTGAAAAATGAGGTCGGTTTGGGATCATTGATCTGCACTGAATCCGTCGCAGAATAAAACTTTGCCAAAAGCCCGGCTGTTTTTGAGGTGACTTGTGCAATTTTGATCTGAACTCTGTTTTTGGAAGGGATCAAATGTCCACTGGCCATTGGCTCCAATTCCTGCTGAATCTTGATCCGTTCTATAAAATTCAGGTTGGCCGTTTTGGGAATGGTCAAATCTACTTGCTTCAGTGCATAGGTCTCTTTATTGATCCAAATCGTACCCGAAAATGCCAAATCCTGTGCTCGACGAGGGTAAACTTGCAGCTTATAGCAGCTATCCTGACCTATAAGCACCGAATCCAACAAGTCATAATCATAGAAGGTTTTCCAACCATCTGCGATTGGGGATACAAATTCCTTATTTAAAATTGACAACCAGTTTTTGTAGAAATTATATTCCTGAAATACCGAGCCTGTGATCTGGGAAGTCGTGGAACCATCAGTAATTCCCACTCCAGTTACTTTTGACTTTTCTACTATTTCCTTTTTGAGATCAGGATTATTTCGGAAATAGAATCTGGAAATCGTCTCCGAGAAGAACACCGGCAATATTTTCTCCCCTTCATCATTGGTCAGCTGCTTGATACTATCCAAAACTGCCGTTACCTTTTGTACAGATTTCCGCTGAGTAAAATCCTCAGAAACGTGATCGATATCAATTTCTATTTTAGTATAATTCCTTGTTTCGTAGGATGTTAAATTCCTTTTATCAAAGTCCTTTTTCTTTGCAACAGCCCTACGGATAATTTCAAATGCCGGATTTTCCCCTGCCTCAAATACGAAAGCTTCCATTTGAAAGTCAGAAGGTGTCAACTGAAAATTTATGGTCTGATTTCTTTCCTCTGAAAGTGCCTTTACCCCAGTGATGTATCCCAAATAACTCACCGCAATGCTGTCTGTGAGCAATCTACTTTCGATGAGGTAATTTCCTTCAAAATCAGTCGAGATCCCGATACTGCTTCCTTTTAAGATCACGGAAGCAAAAGGAATCGGATCACCTGTCTGGGCATCAGTCACTTTGCCTTTGATGGTGAATTGTGCAGATACATTGAAACTCGAGAAAAGAAAAAGGGCGATTAAAAAACTACGGATCATCGAAGAAAGATTGCATGGAATTCAAAACAGTGCAAAATAAATTCAATCTCTCCGCATATTGATGCGAGGAGCTGAATTTTATGATTTTTAAATAGAATAGGATTTTCTTCCTTCAGGTTTTTTGATTCCTCGATTCCTATATTTGGGCTCTGAAAATCTGAATATGCGCTACGATATTGTAATAGTGGGCGGAGGAATTGTAGGCTTGGCCACAGGCCTAAAACTCCAAGAAAAAAGACCTGGACTGAAAATTGCCATCTTAGAAAAGGAAGATCAACTGGCCAAACACCAGACTGCCAATAACAGTGGTGTGATTCATTCTGGGCTGTATTATAAACCCGGATCCCTTAAAGCCACCAACTGCATCAATGGCTATCATGAATTGGTCAGGTTCTGTGAGGAAGAAAAAATACCCTTTGAAATCACCGGGAAGGTAGTTGTAGCTACTCGAGAGTCTCAGAAACCACTTCTTAAAACTCTTTTGGAAAGAGGACTTCAAAATGGCCTAAAGGGTACTCGAGAAATTTCTTTTGAAGAGCTCAAAGAATATGAACCGTATTGTGCCGGCGTAGCTGCACTACACGTACCACAAACAGGAATCGTGGATTATTATCAGGTGGCTTTGGCCTATGGACGCAAAATCCTCCAGAAAGGTGGAGAAATATTTTTGAATCATAAAGTCCTCGCTATTAATACAAAGGAAGGAATCAATTACATTGAAACTTCCAAAAAAACTTTTGAATCCAAGTTGGTAATCAACTGTGCCGGACTCTATTCCGACAAGGTGGCGCAAATGAGTGAATCTGAAAAAATCGATGTGAAAATCATTCCTTTTCGTGGTGAATATTACAAATTGAAATCCGATCGGGAATATCTCGTTAAAAACCTGATTTATCCGGTTCCAGATCCGAATTTCCCATTTCTTGGGGTTCATTTCACCAGAATGAAAAAAGGCGGTGTGGAAGCAGGTCCCAATGCCGTGTTGGCTTTCAAAAGAGAAGGATACAAAAAATCCCAGATCAATCTTTCGGAACTAGGAGAAACCCTTGCCTGGCCGGGATTCCAAAAAGTAGCTGCAAAATATTGGCAAACTGGTTTCGGTGAGTTGTACCGTTCCTTTTCGAAGTCAGCTTTCACCAAAGCATTGCAGGAACTAATCCCGGAAATCCAGGAATCTGACCTTGTTGAAGGAGGTGCAGGTGTTCGGGCTCAAGCTTGTGACCGCACGGGAGGATTACTGGATGATTTCGCGATACAAGAATCTCAAACTGCAATCAACGTGTTAAATGCGCCTTCTCCGGCAGCGACTAGTTCGCTTTCAATCGGAAATACGGTTGCGGATTTAGCCATCAAGCGTTTTGATTAGTTCAGGGAATTGAAAAGCTCGAACAGTCTCAACATTTTGGCCAAAACAGGCAATAAAAAGATCTCCTTCTTAGTTTTCAACTCCGATGTTGATCCGAAAGCAGAAAATCCAAGACACGGTATTCCGCCCAGGTGAATTCGTCGGATTTTTTCACAAAGCCGGTGTGTCCTCCATAATTTGGCATTTCCAAAAACAGATTTTCTTTCTTTTCCGCTAAGGAGATAGGATAACATGCAGGGCCCAAAAGTGGATCGTTCAGGGCGTTGATGATCAAGGTAGGAATGGTGATTTCAGACATCCAATTATCAGGGCTCACGCTTTGGTAGAAATCCTGGGCATCTTTAAAACCGTGTAACTTGGCGGTAAAATGTGTATCAAAAGAATCAAAATCCCGGATCGTTTTGAGCAATTCCAAATCAATCAACTCGGGATATTGGTTTGCTTTTGCAAGCATTTTCTTTTTCAACTTTCCCAAAAATCTATTTTTGTAGAAGGAGTTTCTCTTTTCCTTCAAAGTAGCTGCACTCGAAGGCAGGTTGCAGGGAGTAGAATAGACAGCTGCTCTCGTAATTCGCTGATCTAAATCCCCTCCTTTCTCACCAAGATATTTCAACGTCTGTGCTCCTCCCATACTGATCCCTGCGAGACAAATGGTTTTGTATTCGTGATGGCGAAAAACATGAATTAAGACAGTATCCAGATCATAGCTGGCCCCATGATGGTACAAAATCGGCTTCAAATTCAGTTCACCCCCGCAGGTTCTATTATTCCAGACCAAAGCATCAATCCCGTTTTGGTTGAAAAGCTTCACTAAACCCATGATGTAATGGCGACTGGAGTCACCCTCCAGCCCGTGGGAAAGCACCAACAAAGAATCACTGCCGACTTTGGACCAATCCAGATTCAAAAAATCCCCGTCCGGTGTTTCAATTTTTTCCCGCTGATAGCTAACTCCCTTTACTTTTCTAAAAAGACTGGGGATTATCGTTTCCAGATGCCCGTTGAATAAATAAAAGGGAGGCCCTTCGTAATCGGATTTAAGAATCGGCATAGCAAATCAAAACTTCACGGGAAGTTCATATTAAATTAAAGCCCTTGACTCCAGCGGAGATTACCTTTGAGGAGTAAAATTTCTTCATAGGGCTATAATTTGGAAAATGGAGCTGCACTTGCACTCCTTTTTTTATTTTATCAATATCCTGGATTCACCAATGGCAGCATCCAACTTGATAATCAAGGTTTCTTTGTGCGCCTCAAATGAAGCGTCAAATCCTTTCGATTCCAATATTTCCTTGCCATTACTCAGCTCAGAGATGATATCGTTAAACTCAAACATAGACAAGGTAGGTTTAAGTTTATGACGGATTTGCTGGATAATCACTTCATTTTTCGTTGAAGCCCCTTCGAGATACTTCTCTTTCAATTCGATCAATCCTTGATGAATTGCTACTATCAACTGATTTTCGAATTCAGCATCTCCATCCGCCATCTCACTTATTAGCAATTGGAGCTCAGGGTAAAGTGTTTTCATATGTGAGCAATAAATGTAGATTTGCCTGCAAGATACCCTGTGGACCAAGCTGCCTGAAAATTAAAGCCCCCGGTAATTCCATCGATGTCTAAGACCTCGCCTGCAAAATATAAATTAGGATAAAATTTACTCTCCATCGTTTCTGAGTTTATTTCGTCAAGAGCTACTCCTCCTGCGGTGACAAACTCTTCCTTAAAGGTAGTCTTTCCTTGGATTTTCAAATTATAGCAAAAAAGATGTTGAATCAATTTATTAATCTGCTTTCTGGAAAGAGTATTAAACATCTGATTGTTTTCAATTCCTGAATTTGCACAAAAATAAGTCCATAATCGAGAAGGAATATCAAAAAGTGGATGTGAATAGATCTTTCTGTTTGGATGGTTGCTTGCATAGCTTTGGATGTGATCTAAGTATTCCTGCTCTCCATAATTTCCATTCCAATTGATCAAGGCCTCGGCCTGATAGTTTTGCTCGTGCAGCCACTTGGCCCCGTATGCCGAAAGCTTCAAAACTGCCGGCCCGCTGACTCCCCAATGTGTAATCAAAATCGGACCTTGATAGCTTAGTTTCTGACCGGCAATTTTGACGATTCCATTTGGAACTGAGATCCCCATCAATTCTTTTAATGAATCCTGTGGAGTATTGAAAGTAAAAAGTGAAGGTATCGGTGGTATAATGCTGTGTTTAAGATTTCTAAGAAAATTATAATTCTCAGCTTTAGGAAATCCTCCTGTCGTAACTATCACTTGATCATAATAAAATTCCCCTTGGTTGCCTTTAAGAAGAAAGCCAGTTTCCTGCGGTACGATCTCTGATATTCCAACGGATTTCAGAATTTCAATATTCAGTCGGTTACATTCCTTCACCAGGCAATCAACGATAGTCTGAGAATCATCTGTAATCGGAAACATCCGGCCATCCGGCTCTGTCTTTAGCTTAACTCCTCTCTCCTCAAACCAGGTTATTGTATCTCTGGAATCGAATTTGGAAAAAACTTTTTTTAGAAATTTTTCACCCCGGGGGTAATTTTTTACCAGCTTGGAGACCTCCATAGGCTGATGGGTGACATTGCATCTTCCTCCTCCGGAGACCTTAACTTTGGAAAGAATTTTAGGGGATTTCTCAAAAATCCGAACGATTCTTCCTTTCCCTGCGGCATGGATTGCTGCAAAAAAACCTGCGGCTCCACCCCCTATGATGGCAATTTTCATGGATTGCTTTGGTATTTCCCGTTACCGTTTTCTTGAAAAAGAACCTAAAATCCCACGTGTCAATTCCCTGAAAATCGTTCTTCCCAACTGTCTTACCATGGTATTTTTGCTCAGTTCCGAGATCAAACTCTCCTCTTCTCTTGTCTTTGTCCGAGAAGGTTCTGGCGTGGCTGTTTCTCCTTTCTCTTGTTCGGCTTCGATCTGCAACATTTTTTTGTTGAGAATTTCAAAAGCACTTTCCCGATCTAAAGACTGATTATACTTGTCAACTAATCTGGAATTGCGGACCAATTCGGATATCTCTGCGCTATCCAAGATGTCCATGCGGGTGATGGGCGCTCGTACCAGCGTATGTGCCAAAGGCGTAGGAATTCCTTTTTCATTTAAAGCGGTCACCAAGGCCTCACCTATACCCATCGCAGTCAATACCTGATCCGTGTTGTAAAAAGGTGACATGGGATAATTTTCAGCTGTTTTAGAGATTGCCTTCCTATCTTTTGCAGTGAATGCACGCAGGGCATGCTGTACTTTCAATCCAAGTTGACCAAGGATACTTTCTGGTACGTCGGTTGGAGTTTGGGTACAAAAATAAACTCCTACGCCTTTTGATCTGATCAGCTTGACAATGGCTTCTATCTTCTCCAATAAATCTTTGGAAGCATTTGAAAATACAAGATGTGCTTCATCTATAAACAAACAAAGCTTTGGTTGATCTGCATCTCCTTGCTCCGGGAAAGTCTCATAGATCTCTGAAAGCAAGCTCAGCATGAAAGTGGAAAACAGTTTCGGCTGATTTTGAATATCAGTCAGTCGGATCACCGAAATAATTCCTTTTCCATTATCGGTACGAACAAAATCTTCTACCTCAAAGGATTTCTCCCCAAAAAACTCTTCTGCACCCTGCTGTTCCAGCTCTATTATTTTCCGCATGATCGTATTCACGGAAGCGGCTGACACCTGTCCGAATTCCCGTTGAATAGCATCCTTACCTTCGTTAGTGAGGAATTGTAGCACCCGCTTGAGATCTTTCAGATCCAGCAGGGGCAAATGATTTACGTCGCAGTATCTAAAAATCAACGAGATCACTCCTCGTTGAGTATCGTTCAACTCGAGAATCTGAGCAATCAGGACTGGTCCAAATTCAGAAACCGTGGCTTTGAGTTTGACACCCTTTTCTTGGGAAATAGACATTAATTCTACTGGTAGCCCCATTGGATGGTAGTCGACTCCAATCACTTCAGAACGTTTTTGAATGAAATCGTTGGCTTGACCTGGCTTTGCCAAGCCAGAAAGATCACCCTTCAGGTCCATCAATACGGATGGTATTCCTTTTAATGAAAGTTGCTCAGCAATGACTTGGAGTGTTTTTGTTTTACCGGTTCCTGTTGCACCTGCTATCAGGCCATGCCTATTAAGTGTTTTTAGCGGGATCTTGACCTGAGCTCCTTTGACCGGAACTCCATCCAAAATACCTGTGCCTAAAATTATATAATCCTTTTTAAAGGTCTGACCATCAGCTAAGACGGAAATAAATTTCTCTGTATTGCTCATTACTTTATTCTTTAAAAACTTAAACTACAAAAAAAACCTTAATGCTTAGAGCAAAAAGGCTTTCAAATCAAAATGGAGCGAACAGCTCACACTTAATAGGTGACTAAAGGAGGCAATGCCTTTGCTTGCGCAATGAAATCTTCAATTCTGGATAAAGCTGGGACTGTTTTAGTCAAACCCTTTTCTTCTTGGGTTTTTACCAAAGCGGCATGTAAATTCTCAGGATTTCGATTTCTTAGTTCTTTCACCGTGTCTACTCCGGCAGCTTTCAGAAGTTCTGCAAATTGACTTGCCACGCCTTTGATTCTAAAAAGGTCAGCCATATTGACCCAATCCAATATTTTTCCTTCGTCGATTCCGGACACCTCAGCGATTGCCTTTCTGCCTGATTTTGAAGCGCCCATCTCAAGGAGGTTTTCTATTGTGGTAATATTGGCTTTCGCTAGTTTTGTTTTATACGCTTCGCCAATGCCTTCGATTATTGTAATTGATTGTGCCATATTTTGCTTTAAAGTGATTAGAAGAATAAATAACAACTACTTGAATCTCTAAAATAAAAACAATTTTTTAGATCTAAAACCCAAAGTGAACAATGGAAAAGAAAATCGATTTGTAAACATTAACTTTGTGACCTTATCCTAACTCATTTTATTTGAGCTAAATGTTTTGCAAACCGATCTTGAAAAATCACCTACCACTCCCTGTTTTGTTGCTATTAGTATCTTTCATAGTTGGCTTCTCCAGTCAGTCAACCGCCCAGATTGGCCCCAATCTGGGACAGACCGACCGCTGGATGAAAGGCGCTGTTGCTGCGATGGAGCGCAATGACTATCAAACTGCCAATTCTATTTTCAGGGATCTGATAGATTCTGGCTTGCCTCTTCCTGAGGAGATGCCTTATTACTTCGCTGAAACACTTTTCAAGCTGAAACAATATGATAATAGTGCCAATTTCTTGAACAAATACCTTGAATTGAGTGGGTTTGCAGGGGATCATTACAAAGGGGCTATGGAGCTTCAGAGCAAACTCGCAGGTCCTCTTAATGAAATTAAAGTTTGTCAACTTTGTGATCGCCGGGGCTATAGATATAAAGAATGCTTCACCTGTGAGGGAACGAAACAGATTGAGCAGCCATGCGATTATTGCAAAGCAAAAGGAGTAGTAGGATGCAGCAGATGCAGTGGTTCAGGGATGATCACCCGAGTCAATATTTTTAAAATAGTCGAATATTTCGAGTGCGAACGCTGCGGGGGGAATGGACGACTTACATGTCCTGTTTGCGAGGGAAGTCTCAAGGAAGTCAGTGCCTGCCGCACCTGCGGCGGAAGTGGAAAGCTCACCTCAGAAGTCCTTTGCAATCATCAGGAAGTTCCCCATACTCATTAAATGAAAAAGACCAGCTATATAGCTGGTCTTTTTCATTTAAATAGAGGTCAAAATTATTTACAATACTTAGTGTATGCCTCTGACGCACCCGGATATTCGAGTGCAGAACTCAGCTGAAAATCCTCACAGGCACCTTTTACATTTTTCAATCCGATTTTTAACAATCCACGATTGTAATAGGCCTGACCAAAATCCTTATCCAGAGAAATGGCATTTCCATAAGCCTGCAAGGCATCTTTGGTTTGTCCCATTTGATGCAGTGCTCTTCCTTTCATGAAAGAGGCCATAGCCGGGGCTCCGGGGATTTCAACAGCCCGATTGGAAAATAAAAGCGCATTGGTGTAATTCTTCCTTTTATGATGGAGATTTGCCAAGCTCAATAAGACTTGAAAATTTTTTGGCTCTATACTAAGTGCAGCCTCAAAATCAGACTTAGCCTCTTCAAATTTCCCCATTTCCTCATAAGCACGTCCCCGATGATAGAGTAAGCGTACA
The DNA here is from genome assembly GCA_964521585.1 of uncultured Limnohabitans sp. Taxonomy (GTDB): domain Bacteria; phylum Bacteroidota; class Bacteroidia; order Cytophagales; family Cyclobacteriaceae; genus Algoriphagus. The sequence continues at coordinate 11,341 of CAZFSC010000054.1, read as the reverse complement.
TCATTGGGAGCATATTTTAATTCGTCGGAATAGGCCTCAACAGCCTCTTCGTACTGCTTTTGATTGAAATATTTATCTCCCGAACTCACTTTGTTTTCTCCACAGGAAAAAAACAATAAGCTCGAGATCAGAAAAAGAGAAACTAAGGTGTGTTTTTTCATTATTGTTGGTTTAGACTGCGACGCTGTTATCCCGCAGCGCATCATTCAGCGATGTCTTCAAATCTGTGGAGGCTTTTCGCTTTCCAATAATCAAGGCACAAGGCACTTGATAAGTTCCTGATGGAAAGGTTTTAGGAATTGATCCTGGGATTACCACGGATCTTTCTGGTACATAACCTTTGTGTTCCACAGGTTCATCACCAGTCACATCGATGATTTTTGAACTGGCGGTCAAGGTTACTCCAGCTCCGATAACGGCTTGTTTACCGATTCTTACTCCCTCGACAATAATTGCCCTAGAGCCTATGAAAGCTCCATCTTCAATTATTACCGGGGCAGCCTGAACGGGCTCTAATACTCCGCCAATCCCCACTCCACCACTTAAATGCACATCCTTTCCGATTTGCGCGCAAGATCCTACCGTAGCCCAAGTGTCAACCATCGTGCCACCGTCCACATATGCGCCGATATTAACATAACTTGGCATCATCACTACTCCTCTGGCCAAATATGCCCCATACCTAGCCACGGCATGCGGAACTACCCGCACTCCTTGTTTGGCGTAGTTTGATTTCAAGGCCATTTTATCATGAAACTCAAAAGGTCCAATCTCAATGGTCTCCATTTTCTGGATCGGAAAATAAAGGATCACTGCTTTTTTTATCCAATCATTCACTTTCCAAGATCCATCTTCGGTAGGTTCTGCAACCCTTAAATCACCCGAATCCAGATCTGCTATGATGGTCTTGATGGCAATTTGTGTTTCTTTTTCTTTCAACAATTCCCGGTTATCCCAGGCTTTTTCAATGATAGTTCTGAGTTCCATAATTTTGGTTAGTTTCGTTTATGGGTGATAATTCTGTTTCAAAAATCCCGATTCTGATAGCATCGTCTCTCAAACCCACTCGTGATAGCAGAGCCTGGGGGAAGCTTGGAATTTCGCTGCGTGAAACAAATAAATACGCATTAAACATCATAGGCTTTTCTACTAAAAAGCATGAAAAGATCAATGGTGTCAATTTTTATTCCTCTTATGCCAAGGCAGGCTCCAAGCTGTCCAGGCTTTTGGCTATCTTAAGATTTACACAAATTCTTTTCCAAGTTCGCCCAAAACTGGTCATTTGCTGCACCTATGAATTTTTGCCTGTGGCATCTTTCTTCAAAAAAAAGATAGGATTCAAACTCCTTTATGATGTCCAGGAAAACTATCAGGCAAACCTACAATTGAATCCCAGCCTTTCGTTTTCCCAAATTCAGAGGGCAAGCAAACTGATCCAAAGAATGGAAAACGTAAATGGGATAGATCTTTATTTATTGGCCGAGGACTCCTATCAAAATGAGATGTCGGAAAAACAACCTTTTCTGGTTCTTGAAAATAAATTCCATGGAGAAATCTTACCCATTCCTCCCATTAATCTGAAGGAGAAAAAATCTTTTTCATTTTTGATTTCGGGCACCATCACGCCTGCTTTTGGTATTTTGGAAGGGCTAGAATGGTTCCTTAAAATTCTCGAAAAATATCCCAATAGCACTTTAAAAATAATTGGGCAGGTAACGATCTCCAGCATCCAAAATCAGTTGGAAATTACAGCAAAAAAAAGCTCCAAAATTCTTCTTGAAACCAGTAGTTTTCCGGTCTCCCATCAGACGATTTTGAAGGCATATCGGGGAATAGATTTTTGTCTTTTACCTTATCGGGATCATCCTGCGATCCGTGAAAAAATGCCTACCAAATTATTTGAAGCAGCGGCAATGGGGGTCCCGGTTTTAGTATCCAAAAATCCCAAATGGGAATATTTTTTAAAATCATTTATGGGGGGATTTCCTATCGACTTTTCAAATCCGAAGTTGGCCATACCCCAATTTGAGCAAGCTATTCAGCAAACCTATTTTGCAACCGCACCAGGCCAAGACATTCTCTGGAGCTCTCAGGAAACCTACTTCCGCCAAACAATCGAATCACTTCTCTCCTAAAATCTGCTAGTGGATAAGTTGAAAAGATATCCACCTACGCCTTGATTTTTACACCCAATCTACCCAAATGGAAACTGGGTTTTCACATAGAATTTTGGGCTAGCCAAATACTAATTAGGGCTAATGTGATTTGCAAAATACTGAATGATAATATTTTGTGTTTATTTTAAGCTTAATCAAATCTATTTTTTAGCCCTATCTAAATCCGATCACACATATAAAATTCAGTTATCCACAGCTGTTTTAGCTCGTATCAAATATTTATTTAGATAAATCTAAAATAATTTTTATATTTGCCTCAGTATAATTAAGAGATGATTTTGACTACAACCGAAGAGAATTATTTAAAAGCCATTTACCACCTTTCAGAGGGAGGAAAAAAGAGCGTCTCCACCAATGACGTAGCCGGCGAAATGAAAACTAAGCCTGCCTCGGTCACTGATATGCTCAGAAAGCTTGGCGAAAAACAGATGATTGAATACCGAAAATACTATGGTGTTCATATCACTGAGGAAGGGAAAAAATTCGCGCTACAGACTATTCGAAAGCATAGACTCTGGGAGGTTTTTTTGGTAGACAAACTAAATTTTGCTTGGGATGAGGTGCATGAGGTAGCAGAGGAGCTTGAGCACATTCAATCTCCCCTACTCATCCAGCGTCTGGATGCCTATCTCAACTATCCAAAATTTGACCCACATGGAGACCCCATTCCGGATGAATTTGGGGATGTCAAAGCCAAGCCGAGAGTGGCACTCAGTGAAATGGAAATCGATCAAATGGGCCAGATCATAGCGGTCAAAGACAGCTCGGCCGCATTCCTGAAATACTTGGACAAAGTGGGTGCTTACATCGGAGCTAGAATCAAAGTATTGGACAAGGTGGAGTTTGACGGATCCATTGAAATTTTGGTGGATCAGAAGAAGACGCTCTTTATGTCCAAAGATGTATCGGTGAACATTTTGGTACTCCAATCATGAGCCGGACTTCATTCCTATTTCCGCTATTTTTTCTCGCTTTGGTAGCTTGTAAATTTGAAAACAGCAAGGAGCGGCTCAAGCCCAAAATCGTGGCGACTACCAGCATTCTGGCTGATGGCATCCGAAATTTGGTCGGTGACTCAGCTGATGTAGTTGCACTGATGCCGGCCGGTGTGGACCCCCACCTCTACAAAGCATCAGCCCGGGATTTGGATTTATTGCAGAATGCAGACTTGGTCGTCTACCACGGACTTTTCCTGGAAGGGAAAATGACCGAAATATTTGAAAAGCTTGAATACAGCAATACTCTCATCAATGTATCAGAAGAGCTGCCTTCGGAAGTCTTATTAAGGTCCGGGCCCGAGGCGCACTCGGTCGATCCGCATATTTGGTTTGATGTCAATCTCTGGTCAATGGCACTCAGCCATGCGGCTGACGAACTCAAAATCTGGAAGCCAAGCTGGTCTGTCCCGATCGAAATAAACTTCAAGACTTATCAGGCAGAACTGGCAAAGCTCAACCAGGAAACGAAAGTTAAAATTGAAGCCTTGAAGCAAGCAGATCAGGCGTTGATCACCGCCCATGATGCTTTTGCATATTTTGGCAGGGCTTATGGAATCGAAGTCCTGGGATTGCAGGGGCTCTCCACGCTTAGCGAACCTGGGCTGCGTGATCTGACCGGATTGGTTCAGTTCATAGTCGAAAGAAATATAAAGGCTGTTTTTGCTGAACAGACCATTTCTCCTAAAGCTATTGAAGCCGTCGTGGCAGGATGTGAAAATCAGAACCATCAGATCAAACTTGCCGGACCACTTTATACCGATAGCCTTGGAGATCCCAATGGATCAGCCGGAACGTATATCGGCATGGTGAAAACGAATGTAAATGCCATTTTTGAAAACCTCAAACCATGATAAACCAAGTAGAATCACCGATTATAGAAATTCATGACCTGACGGTAAGTTATGATCAAAGTCCGGTACTCTGGAATGTGGACTTGAGTCTTCCACCCGGAAAGCTGATCGGAATTCTGGGACCAAACGGAGCCGGCAAGAGTACCTTGATCAAAGCGATCATGGGTTTGGTTGCCCCCACCAGTGGCTATGTAAAGCTTTTTGACAAATCTTTGGAAGAAGTAAGAAGCCGAATCAGCTATGTGCCCCAGCGGGAATCGGTGGATTGGAATTTTCCAGCTTCGGTCCTGGATGTAGTCATGATGGGTACTTATGGAAAGCTCGGTCTTTTCAAACGGCCGGGAAAGAAAGAAAGGGAATTGGCAATGGCATGCTTGGAGAAGGTGGGCATGCAGGGCTTCGCAAACAGGCAGATTTCCGAATTATCAGGAGGGCAGCAGCAGCGGGTATTCATCGGACGGTCTCTCGCACAAAATGCGGATCTCTATCTCATGGATGAGCCATTTGCAGGGGTGGATATGGCTACAGAGACAGCCATTTTCGAGCTTCTGAAGCAAATGACGGCTGAAGGCAAAACCGTAGTGGTAGTCCACCACGACATTTATTCTGCCGTGAATTACTTCGACTGGTTCATCATGCTCAATCTCCACCTGGTAGCCTCAGGCCCAAAAGAAACTGTAATTACCGAAGAGTTGCTCCGCAAAACTTACGGAGGAAAGCTTAACCTGCTTACCAAGGTTTCGGATTTGATCCGGCAGAAAAAATTCAACCCTCTCAAAAACTGAAATGAGCGACTTTCTATATTTCTTCACTTTCCAAGACTCCTCTATTGCCTTTGTGGTAATCGGGATCATCTTGCTGGGTGTGGGCTCGGCTTATGTGGGGACTTACAGTTTTTTGGATAAAAAAGCCTTACTCGGTGATGCCATCTCGCATGCCGTACTGCCAGGCATTTGCCTGGGATTCATTCTTGCCGGTACTAAAAACCCCCTCTATATCGTCACAGGAGCTTTTATTTCGGGTGCATTGGCGACATTTTTAAGCGCTTGGCTTCGCAAAAATACCCGATTGAGTGAGGATGCCATCATTGCCTCTATCCTATCGATATTCTTTGGTTTTGGAATTGTATTACTGACCGTTATTCAGAAATCCGGAAATCCGGAAATGGCTGGATTGAATCAGTTTATTTTTGGGAATGCTATCGCAATCCTTGAAGAAGACCTTTGGATTTATGGAGGATTGGCTCTTTTCATCATTTTTATTCTTACGGTTTTTCAAAAGGAATTCAGCCTTTTGGTCTTCAATTCCGAATATGGAAGTGCAATCGGCTATCCTATGGGATTAATTCGATTGGCATTCAATATCCTCATGATTTTATCGGTCGTAATCGGCATCCAGGCCATCGGGGTAGTTTTGATGGCGGCATTATTGATTACCCCCGGAGCGGCAGCCCGATTTTGGACTGACAAACTGAGCTACCTGGTCATACTGGCAGGAATATTCTCAGCAGTATCAGGGGTAATGGGAACCTACGTTTCCTTTATTCTACCACAAATGCCAACTGGTCCTTGGGTTGTAGTATTTCTCTCGTTTCTGGCCTTGGTTTCGTTTCTTTTTGCTCCAAAAAGAGGCGTACTTTCCCGCTATATTTCCAGACGAAGCTACCTTAAAAAGACCCATCAAGACCATTTACTTAAAGCGCTCTACCGTGCGTTGGAGGAGGGCAAAGAAAACCTGGCCATAGAAGAAATCTATGAGGCGTTTCCTTTTCAGAAGAAGGAATCCGATTATTCGATTGATTATTTAATCAAATCTGAATTTATCATTATAAATCAAAACATTATATCTCTCACTGCCAAAGGAAAATCTGAAGCAAAACGGATTGTTCGATTGCATCGACTTTGGGAATTATACCTGAATGAGTACATGAATATTGCACCCGACCACGTCCATGACTCGGCCGAAAAACTCGAACACTTGCTTACCCCAGAGCTGGAGCAATTGCTTGAGAGCAGACTGAATTATCCTAAACTTGATCCTCACCAGGAAACTATCCCCCGCGACCACGATGAGCTTTGACCAAAATGCATTCCTGATCATTTTCACCGCTTCGATGATTTCTATTTCCTGCGGACTGTTGGGCGTCTTTATGATGCTTCGCAAAATGTCCATGACCGGAGATGCGATATCCCATGCGGTATTACCTGGAATAGTGATTGGATTTTTTATTTCAGGGAGTCAGCGTGGACTGGAAGTGATTATTGGAGCCGGAATTTTAGGTATTCTGGCTACCCTGATGATAGATTGGCTACGCCGAAAGGCGAAAGTTCAACTTGACGCTTCAATCGGAATTACCTTTACGCTACTCTTTGCCATAGGAATTATCCTGATCAATCTCTTGGCCTACAAAGTGGATTTGGATCAGGAATGTGTACTATACGGAGAAATTGCCTACCTGCCGATCGATCTTTGGATCACGGACGGCGGCATCAATCTGGGACCAAGAATCATGTATCTCGCACTTCTAAATTTAATTCTGGTGACTTGCTTTATCTTCCTATTTTATAAGGAGTTAACCTTAACGAGTTTTGATGAACATTTTAGCATGGTCATTGGTATTCCAGCAGGAATTATCAATCTGGCTTTGATGAGTATGGTCTCTTATACGACGGTCAGCAGTTTTGAAGCGGTGGGCGCGATCCTAGTCGTCGCACTCCTGGTAGTACCTCCCGCGACTGCATTTCTTTGGACCAAAAAGCTGCGACAGCTGATCAAAATAACAATTGGCATAGGTATTGGCTCCGCTGTATTGGGGTACTATCTTGCTTATTCATTTGACAGTTCGATTGCAGGAATGGTAGTTTCTGTAGCCGGCATCGCTTTTTTGGCAAGCGCCTTGTATAAAAGTAAGTTAATGAGCAATAGATTTGGAACTTCAGGAAAGCAGACGTCGTTTGAAATTTGATATGAAAAAACTAAGAATATTCCTTTTATCGATGTCCTTTATGGGGTTAATCTGCCTGACGGCAAATGCTCAGGAGAAAATCGAATGGTTGAAATTTGAAGAGGCGGTGAAAGCAAATCAATCCAATCCAAAAATGTTATTGGTGGATGTATATACGGATTGGTGTGGCTGGTGCAAAAAAATGGATAAAGACACTTTTACAGATCCAAAAGTGATCGATTATATCAATTCGAATTTCTATGCGGTGAAATTGAACGCAGAGGACACCCAAAGAACCTTTGACTTCATGGGAAAAAAATACAATGAGGCCCAAATGGCAGCTGCCATGCGCGTCAATTCTTATCCGAATTTCGTCATCATCGACCCCACTTTACAAAATATCACCCAGATGCCTGGTTATCGGGAGCCTGCACCATTTCTCGAGGGCTTAAATAGTATCGTGGCCAATGGATTTCCTAAGAGATGAGTTTCACTCTTTCTGATCAAAAAGACACCATCATCGCTTTGGCCACCCCCCAGGGTGTAGGAGCCATCGCAGTTATCCGGCTTTCGGGACCAGAAGCTATCAAAGTCACCAATTCTGTATTTTTTGGAAAAGATCTTGAAAAGCAAACTTCGCATACGATTCATTTCGGAACGATCCGTGATGAAGATCAAGTAATCGATGAAGTTCTGGTTTCTCTTTTTATAGCTCCCCGTTCATTTACAAAGGAAAATGTGGTTGAAATATCGACCCATGGCTCCTCTTATATCATCAACCGGGTTTTGAAGCTATTCATAAAAAAAGGTGTCCGTCCGGCAAAACCCGGGGAATTCACGCAGCGCGCCTTTCTCAATGGGCAGTTTGATCTTGCTCAGGCAGAAGCAATTGCAGACCTGATTCATGCGGATTCCGAAACCAGTCACCGGGCAGCGTTGAATCAGATGCGGGGTGGATTCAGTTCTGAAATCCAGCAACTTAGAAGCAAATTGATTCATTTTGCTTCGATGATCGAACTGGAACTCGATTTCGGAGAGGAAGATGTGGAGTTTGCCAGTCGCGATGAATTACGCCAACTCGTAGAGCGGCTGCTTCGGGTCGTGGAGGAATTGATCCTGAGTTTTGATCTAGGCAATGTCATCAAAAATGGAGTGCCCACAGTGATCGCGGGTAAACCCAATGCGGGTAAATCCACCCTACTCAATGCCCTGCTCAATGAGGAGAAAGCAATCGTGTCGGAAATTGCAGGAACAACCCGGGATTTTATTGAAGATGAAATCAGTATCGGAGGAGTGATTTTTAGATTCATCGATACTGCAGGTTTGCGGGAAACGACCGACACCATCGAAGCCATCGGGGTCAGCCGTACCCAGGAGAAAATGAAATCAGCTTCATTGATTTTATACCTGTTTGATTTGAGTGATACCGACCTGAATGAAATCAACAGGGATATCAACAAACTCGAAAATCAGGGAGTGCCTTTTCTTAAAGTAGCCAATAAGACAGATAAGGCTAAATCCAATATTAGTAATGAGTTAAAGGAACAGCATCCGGATACTATTTTCATTTCCGCTGGGAAAAAAGAAAACCTCGAAGCGCTAAAAATCCGGATTCTTGAATTGGTGAATCTGGACAAATTCCGAACGGGAAATACCATTGTCACCAATGTACGTCATTATGATTCCTTGGTCAAAACCCGGGCTTCCCTCCTGGATATTCTTGCTGGATTGGACAATCAAATCACCAATGACTTTGTGGCAATGGATATCCGAAGATCCCTTCATTTTCTAGGCGAGATTACAGGCGAGATCACCACAGATGACCTACTGGAAAATATTTTTAGGAATTTCTGTATCGGGAAGTAATCACATTTCTCTTCTAAGTCAAGCGCTTGTAATTACTGGGTTTCAGCAAAAAACCAACTCCTAATTCTCTTGCCAAACCTCTTTTTTGATTTTATTTGATGTAAAGTTGCGGTCCATCATAGATGTTTTTCTTAATGGCCAACACGCAAGCCCAAAGGGAAGCGACAATAACCAAAACAAGAAAGTAACTAATGAAAAATATAGTACTGGTCTTACTTTTTACCTTGAGCCTGTGTCACTTTTCCACTGCACTGGAAGTAGTTGAAGATTCTTTGGAGTTTATGGACCAAAAGAGATTTAGCATTGGGGGTTATTTAGATACCTATTATATCTATGAGTTCAACGAGCCCGAAAGTGGGGACAGACCATATTTTGTTTCAATGGCAAGGCACAATGAGGTAAACGTAAACCTTGCTTTTATTGATTTGAAATATGAGACTTCGATAGTGAGAGCGAGATTCATACCTGGCTTCGGCACCTATATGAACAATAATTACGCTGACGAGGAAGGTAGTCTTAGGAATATTGTGGAAGCAAATGCCGGATTGAAACTTTTTTCCAAAAAAAATATTTGGATAGACTTCGGAATTTTCGGATCTCCTTTTACGAATGAGAGCGCTGTTTCAAGAGATCATCTTGCTTATACTCGCTCGTTTGCGCCTGAATATGTCCCATATTATTTAGTTGGTATAAAGCTATCCTTACCTCTTACAGAAAAAATAAATTTGTATCTCTATGGATTAAATGGTTGGCAACAGATCAAGGATCAAAATTCCGGTAAATCAATCGCCACCCAGTTGGAATTCCAGATAAACAAAGACTTTCTGATTAATTGGAGTTCCTACATTGGAAATGAAAGTAGTGCAAGCGAGCCAAATTTTGTAGGCCTCAGGAAGTTTACTGATTTGTTTTTTATCCTAAAAGCTAACAGCTGGAAATTTACGGGAAGCGCTTATGTAGGACAGCAGGAAATTTCAACGGGAGATGTGCAGTGGTATAGCATTAATTTTATTACTCAGTACAGTCTGAATGATAACTTTGGACTGGTTTACAGAATAGAGCATTTTGATGATGATGAAAGCGTGCAAATAATACCTATCACCGACACGAATGGTTTCAGCACTTCGGGAACTTCCCTGGGTATTAATTACAAAGTCACCGATAATTTTTTGATCCGCACTGAAGGAAGATTGCTTTTCTCAAAGGATGAGGTATACCTGCGCGGAGGCGAAGCCGTATCCAATAGCGCGATGATTGCAACCAATGTCACCGTTTGGTTTTAAAAAAAAGAAAATATCCGGTTCCCTTTCTGAAATAACAGCGATATCACCATTTGAGGAGATTTGAAAGTATCCATCAAAGCACAAAAGGCGAGAAAAACGTTGTTATTCTTCCTCATTAAAGTTTTCTGTTCTAATACATTTAATTTTGGTGCGAACCCTAATTTCCTCTATCAAAAGAACAGGAAAAAGCGTTAGCTGGATGGAATCAATGGATTCAGTTATCGATTGGTAAAAAGATGATCATTTCTGTTCCTTCTCCTTCGGTGCTTTTGACTCGCAGATCTCCACCATGTGCCTTGATGATATCATAGCTCAGGCTTAAACCCAGGCCTGTGCCTTGGCCGGTAGGTTTGGTGGTAAAGAAAGGCTGGAAGATTTTGTCTTTAATCGCTGTAGGTATTCCGACTCCGTTGTCCTTGATACAAATCTCAACGCCTCCGATCTCTCCATTCAAGTCTATCAAGCGGGTAAATACAGAGACTTTGGGCTTGAAGTTGTCTGGATTATTTTTTGCCTTTTCTGCTACAGCATGGAACGCATTATTGATTAAGTTTAGAATAGCTCGGCCGATATCCTGAGATACAATATTAACACGAGGTAAATTCGGGTCTAAATCTGTCTCAAAATCAGCGGAAAATCCTTTCTCTTTGGCCCGGAGACCATGGTAACTGAGACGAAGAAATTCATCTGCCAAAGCATTGAGGTTGGTTGATTTTTTTTCAGAATTACTTCCCCGGCTATGCTCGAGCATTCCTTTGACAATGGAGTCCGCCCGTCTTCCGTGATGTTTGATCTTACCCAAATTCTCCTTTAGATCTTTAGCTATCGATTTGGCATCATCCAAATTGCCCTTTTCCAAATCCTCATTCATCTCATCCACCAGCTCTTCACTGACTTCTGAGAAATTGTTCACAAAATTCAAGGGGTTTTGGATTTCATGGGCGATCCCAGCCGTGAGTTCACCGAGAGAGGCCATTTTCTCGGAATGGACCAGTTGAGTCTGAGTTGCTTTAAGCTTCTCATAAGCTTTTTCAATTTCTCTGGCATGTTCCAATTCTTTTTCTCGGTTTTTTTCTTTTTCTCGAGCCAAGACACGATTTGTTTGAATCTTGACTAGCACATATACCAGTAAGCCCAGCCCAAGCAAGTAGATAAGAAATGCCCATGAGGTGGCATACCATGGCGGCAAAATTTCAAAACTATAGGCGATCTCTTCTGAAAG
>CAZFSC010000053.1:0-21538 GCA_964521585.1 uncultured Limnohabitans sp. | reverse complement strand
GACCAGTTCGTACCCGAATGAGACTTCCGATTCGATTCAAACTAAGCTAAATATTAAGACCCGAGAAATCGGGTCTTTTTTTGTCTATTTAATTTTAAGAACTTTTAAAATAGTTAATTTTTGTTAGCAGATTGGTTCCCTCATTTTAATCCTGCTAAATTCTCTGAGTAGTTTTTCCCACATAACAATCATACGCTCATGGAATTAAAGAAAAACCCCGGTTCAGATTTGAGGAAATGGTCCTCTGCTCTCACTCATCTAGGATTAGTTGCCAGTTTGAGTCTTGTTTTATTGGCTTTCGAATGGAAGGCATATGAAGATTTCAAAATCAAGGATTTTGCAGTCGATTCAGAACTTTGGGAAATCCCCGAAATCCCGGTGACAATTCAGGCTCCTCCTCTACCCCCTACTCAACCGACTGTTCTGATCGTAAAACCGGACACCGAAGAAATAGAACAGCAGACTGAAAAATTATTGGACATTGACTTTTCTGAGAATTTAACTCCGGGAGAAGTGGAATTGACAACGCCGCCGGTTATCGAAAAGCCAGAAGAGATTTTAGACTTCGTAGAAAAGCAAGCTTCCTTCAAAGGTGGAATGGAAGCCTGGTATGCCTATCTTAAAAATAACTTAACCTATCCAAGCCAAGCTAGAAGGATGGGAATTGAAGGAACTGTAATCATCCGGTTTGTAGTGAATACCGATGGATCTGTTCAGGATGTAGAGGTCGTCAGATCTATTGGAGCTGGATGCGATGAAATCGCAAAACAAGTCATAGCCCAGTCGCCAAGCTGGAATCCGGGAATCATTAAAGACCGACCCGTAAGATCAAGAATGACGATGCCTATCCGGTTCCGTTTGAATTGATAATATTCAGTTTACTAATCCAGAAGCTTTTATCTTGGTAAAAGCTTCTGTTTTTTTGGCTAAATTAGAAACGAACCAGAATCTCATTAAATGCGAACATTTATAGGCTATTCGTTTTTACTTTTCACCCTCCTGACAAATTGCTCACCTAAAGAACCTGAATTCGATATTCTGATCATAAACGGCATCCTGTATGACGGAACAGGTGCCGATTCCATTCAATCAGATATTGGAATCAAATCTGGAGTAATCACCAAAATCGGAAATTTAAAAAGTTCTTCTGCCTCCAAAATCATCGACGCAGCTGACCTTGCGATAGCACCCGGCTTTATCGACATGCATACCCATCTGGAACCTTTGATGGAGATGCCGCTAGCCGAAAGCCTGATCCGCCAGGGAGTCACATTAGCTTTGGGAGGACCAGATGGAGGAAGCCCCTGGCCATTGGGTGAATATCTCGATTCACTGGATAAGATGGCTCTTGGCATCAATGTCGCCTACCTGATAGGTCATAATACCATCAGAAAAGAAGTTATGGGACTCGAAGACCGTGAACCCAATCCCGAAGAGCTTAAACTTATGAAGGATTTCGTGGCTCAAGCTATGGCCGAGGGAGCCTTTGGAATATCAACAGGATTGAAATACCTGCCTGGTACCTTCGCAGATGTGGAAGAAGTGATTGCACTATCCAAAGTCGCTGCATCTCACGGCGGTATTTATACTTCGCACCTTAGGGAAGAAGGACTTGGACTGCTCGATGCAGTGAAAGAAGCAATTAGAATCTCGCAGGAAGCTGATATTCCCGTAATTCTCACCCACCACAAGGCAATTGGCGTCAAGATGTGGGGGGCCAGCAAACTTACTCTGGCCATGGTAGATTCTGCAAGAAATCTGGACCTTGACATCATGATGGATCAATACCCTTATGCAGCCAGTCATACAGGGATCAGTGTCCTGATTCCTAGCTGGGCTATGGAGAGCGATGAGTTTGCAAAAAGAGTACAGGACCCTGCTTTGAGAGATAGCATCAAAAATGGAATCATTTTCAATATTCTCAATGACCGAGGAGGTAAAGACCTTAACCGAATCCAGTTTTCAAGGGTAAGCTGGGACCAATCTCTGGAAGGAAAAACCTTATTGAATTGGGTAGTTCGTGAGGGAATGGAACCTACTGTAGAAAATGGTGCCGAATTAGTGATAAAGGCACAATTAAATGGAGGAACTGGTACCATATATCATGCGATGGATGAAGGTGATGTCGTACGGATAATGCAACACCCCATGACCATGATCGGATCGGACGGTAGATTATCCAGACCAGGTGAAGGACATCCACATCCCAGAGCTTATGGAACTTTCCCTAGGGTACTGGGACATTATGTTAGAGAAAAACAAATCCTTTCACTTTCTGAGGCTATTCATAAAATGACAGGATTGTCTGCTGCCCGTCTGGGGCTAAGTGATCGGGGTGTGGTCAAAGAAGGCGCTATTGCTGATATTACCATTTTCGATCCGAAGACCATCATCGATAAATCAACATTTACCGACCCGCATCAATACCCAGAAGGCATATCGTATGTCATAATCAACGGCAAACTCGGAATTGACCAAGGCAATTATCTGGCTGCACCGATTGGAAAAGTCATACGAAAGAAACAATGAATTAGAGCACGTTGAGCGTTTGTTCTTTAATCTTCTCCAATTCGTCTTTCATCAAAATCACGTGTTTTTGCATTTCGGCATCATTGGCTTTGGATCCTATGGTATTGATTTCTCTACCTATCTCCTGGCTGATAAAGCCGAGCTTTTTGCCTTGCATACTTTCCTCTTTGATACATTTTAAAAAATACTTTAAATGTGTATCCAACCGAACCAGTTCTTCAGTAATGTCGAGTTTTTCAAAATAATAAATCAACTCCTGCTCAAACCGATTGGCATCAAATGCATTTTCATCCAACCACTCATTGAAATGATTTCTGATCTTATTTTTGATTCTTTCTTTTCGATTCCCTTCACCAACCTTGATTTGTTCCAATCCTGAAGCGATGGAATCAATATTGTCAATTAATTTTTCATAAAGTGAATTACCTTCATCCTGCCTGAAAGAGTCACATTTTTCCAATGCCTCCCGAATGACATTTTTAACAGCAATCCAATCTCCCTCGTCCTCTTTTTCCTCCACAGAAACTTGTGTAATCACATTTGGCGACTGAAGAGCAAGCTTGAAAATATCCTGATTGGAATCCTTCACCGAATCTGCCAGACTTTTATACTTATTATAAAAAAGCTGAAATAGATTTTCATTGATTGATACCGGCAAATCAACTGAGCCCTTTGCAGAAAAGTCTATGGTAATACTTACTTTTCCTCTGTCCAGAATGGACTGAGCGAGATTTCTTATCTCCAGCTCTTTGTCGGAAAACTGCCTCGGGCTTCGTATCGAAAGGTCTAAAAACTTGGAATTAAGCGAACGAACCTCTACCTGTATACTAAATTCGTTATTTTCAAAGCCGGCATTTCCGTAGCCGGTCATAGATTTAATCATGATATTTTTTAGAAATTGAAGCCTAAAGTTACATAGAACTTCAAATCTTCGACGGTGTAATTTCGAACTGGCCTTGCCACATCGAATTTGACATAGTAATTAAGCAAGACAGTCCGCAGCCCTGCACCATAGCTTTGTAGCCATGGATTATTGAAATTGTTAAGCGTGATGATAAATGGCGAGCCCTCTGTATTGATTATCTCAGTGTTTTGATCATTGACTTTTTCCCAAGGCGCAGAGTCGTTCCAAGCGGATCCGATATCATAGAATCCAACTAACTGAAAGTTACGGATAAAATTCGATGTGATATTTCCTCTGGTCAGATAAGAGAATAGCGGGATTCTGAGTTCTGAAGTAAAGGTAATTACATTTCTTCCTCTGATCTCATCGTAATCATACCCTCGCAAATCCACAAAATCAGCAAATAGGATATTGGAATTCTCAACCCAATTCGGATTTATGACCGGGGATTTCTCCGGACGATTGGATGGGGGCTGATAGAAGTCATTGAAGAGCCAATTATCCATTCCTCCGACGAGATAGGTCTGAGGATTATTCCCCATATAAGAACCTGCAAAGAGCCTGGAAGCAAAAATGATATTTTTATGAATACGCTGATAATTTCTCAAATCCACATAAAAATTACTAAATGATCTGCTTGAATTATTCACTGAAGAATATTGAACATAACCGATTTTGCCTTTGAAGCCTGCTTGTGAATAGAGTCCCAACTGTTCTGTTCGATCAAACACCAATTCTGCTCTCGCGCCAATGTAATTGATATCCAGACGGTTTTGATCCGGATTTGTACCAAAAATCAAAGAATCTGAATTAATATTAAAATATTGAGTTTTTGCTACAAACGGAGAAATCGTAAACCTCGCGTTGGCATTAAAAGGGTAAGAGAACCCAGCCTCAATTTTGGTCAGGACATATTTTTGCTGGGGATTACCACCTTCTGAAAATTGAATGGTTCTTCGATCAAATCTACCTCTAAAATCAACCCGGCTTTTGAGATACTCATACTCAAAAAATAAGTCTGACCCTGACCTAAAGTCCAGAGAAGTCATCACACCACCATGGAAAGAATGATTATCCAAAAGATCTGTCATTTTTCCAGTGAGATTGATACCGAAGCCACGAAGCGGGTCAACTACAAAACGACTGTTCACATTATTGATAAAGAACTGAGGCTCCATTCTTCTAGGTCCTGAGACCCGCTTTTGCAAACTTTGCTTCCGGAATGCGTCCAAAAGATTTACTCCACCAGTCTGAGTCTGAGTTGAGGTTCTTGTCTGATTTGGATTTACAAGCGTGTCAAATGTATAATTTTCAGTATCAATTCCTCTTTTAGACTCGAACTTCAGCCGTTTGAGATCTATCGAGGTACTAGTATTCTTATTGGCGGTATCAAGTGAAGCCATTGGCTTTTGGATCGCCGGAGGAGCCGTTTGGGTCGGTTCAGGTGTCTTTTGCCGAGCCTCTCGCTCTTCCATCAATCGACGGGCGGCGATTCGCTCGTTGAGTGACTTGGCTTGTTCCAGTTGTACTCTTGGAGTGCTTGGTGTGAATTGATCCACATTGCTGAAGTTTTCCAAAACCAAAAAACTTTCCCTTCCTTGCCTCACCGAATACGCTATTTTGCTCATTCTACTACTGACATCAAATGCTTCAATGCTTTGATTGTAGGCAGTGATTTGATTGGAAACCTGGTTCCCAATATTTAATCGCATGAGATTGGTAATTCCGCTCAGATCACTCGAATAAAGAATGTTATTCGCGTTTATTTTTCGGGCATTCAGATTTTTACTATTGGTATTTGTCAACTGTATAGTTTCAACCGAATCAGTCACAATAGCCATGTAAAGATTATAATACTCTGGATAATCCTCCATTTCCAATGTTTTGGTAGCCAATGAATCCGGGATTTTCTTAGTGTTGGAAGAATAGATGATCGTAGAATCATTCAAAAACATCGGTGTCAAATCATCAAATGTATCATTGGTCAACCGTTTTCCTTGCCCTCGGGTATTTAAAGTGTAGATATCTGTTTTCCCATTGGAAATAGCCGAAAGCGTCATATTTCTGCCCGTACTATTGAAGTCCAGACTAAGAATCTGAGTAATATTTCTTAAGAAAATCTTATCCTGTGTAGAACCATCAATGGATCTGAGGCGAAGGGTAGTAGTGCCTCTTTTGAAGGAGGCAATAGCGAGATTAGCTGAATCTCTCCAGGCGATTACAGGAGTTAGAAAATTAGGTTGTTGGTCCTCCAGGGCTGTCCCACCTGTAAATATGGTTCGCTCCACACCGGTTGATACTTCCCTCACTTGCACCTTGAACTTTCCACCATTATTGATGACATAAGCTAAGTTCAAGCCATCTGGACTGAACTTCACATCATTGATGACCCCGATCACCCGCGATGGAGTTTCTGCCACTATATTCTGATTATTGATGTCTTTAAATGTGTTCTGTACTTGGGAGTTTATGGTCTGGTAGTAATTTTGCCAATCCTCAATAAAAGTTCTATAATTTAGACCTACCGTATTTGCGATAGAATTTTCCTCATTCCGATTGATTCGGGAAAGATTAAGTATACTTGATATATACCTTCTGCCATATTTTTCAGCGATGTAATTCCATATTGATTGACCTACTAAAGCTGCTTCTAATTCTTTTAACTTTAGGATTTTGGGTTTTTCTTCTTCTTTAAAATAATGTCGGATATAGTCATCCATCTCCCTGCTCCAGCCTTTTGCCAAATAAAGTGCGATTCCATTCACATACCAATCGGGAAAAGAATTCATCAGATTGGACTGAAAAGCATCTGCTACTGAGGAACCATAAAGCATTTCCTCTATGATCACCTTTGAAGTTCCATAGATCAAATCCTCTTTAAATTCATCAATTCGGCCTTTATAGGCCACTTCTGCAATCAATCTATTGAAATTGGTTTGACCTTCTTCGCTGAACTGCTCCTTATTCAGACCCAAGTTACTTTGCAAAAGCTCCTCAGGAGAATTGTAGATATAAATTCTGGGCTTAGTATAGGCCACATAGCCAATCATCTGCGTAAGCCTATCAAACTCTGACTCAAGGTATTCAATCGCCAACTTGGCATTAGCCCCACCACGATCATAATAATACACTTCGAAATTATTTGAAGTGAAAAAATACCATTCGAACTGCTGGTGCTGAAGCCTGTTTTTTCCAAAACGCTCTTGATCAAATTGAGCATGCGCAAAAAAAGAACTTAACCATAGGCCGGCAAAAACTACTAATCGGAACAGATGATATCGCATTCGTATTGCTGAAGATGTGTTTTAAAGATAATTAAAATAACGGGCTATGTCTACCTCCTTTTCAAGTGGTGAATTATCCAGGAGTAAGCCAGTCATTACTTTACTGAAATATGGGACAAGAGATACACCTTTAGCACCAAAACCATTGAAGATGTAAACGCCGTGAGCTTTAGGATGTTTTCCCAAAAACGGTTTTCGATCTCTGGTCGCGGGTCTGATTCCGGTTTTATGACTCACAATTTCCTCAACCGGGCTTTTGACCAAATCTTTCAAACGATCCAGAATTTCATTTTTGGCACTTTCGGTTGGTCCTTGGTCCAAATCATGTTTAGTATAAGTCGATCCTACACGAAATATATCATTTCCCAAACTTATTCGAAATACTCCCCTGTTTACGATGTATTCGGGGTCAAAAGTTTGTTTTACCTCCAGAATTTCCCCTTTTACAGGAGCAAATGGCAAAAAATTAAAAAATCTTGAGTTCATAGCCCCTAAGCCATTGCAATAAATCAATGAGGTGGTCTCAATATCCTTGTATTGCCAACCATGCTCTCCTTCCACCAGATTTTCCTCCCGATACGCTTCTTCAAGTAATTCTTCCGAAAAATACACTCGCATAGCATCTAGAAAACTTGGAATCTGAAGCCATCCGGAATTTTTCAGCATCACTCCACCATAAGGATCAAAGAGACAGGCTGACTGACTGGTTGAATAAATTTCTTCCAGAAATTCAGAAAATCCGGGATCTGCGCTATTTCCCATCCATTCGTTTTGCTCCTCGATGCTAAGAAATGGTCTGTAAATAGGCTGCGAAATCAAAAATTCTCTTCCTGTCAATTCCTCTAATTCTTGATAGAATGGCTTAATTTCTTTAAAAAGCTGATCAGCTTTCCAGGTTTTAACCATTTTCCTCCCGGTGATCGGATTGAATAATCCGGCCGCAATCCGACTGGATTGATTGGATCCTGGAAGATCAATTATTCTGATTTTCTTACCTGCTTTTTTTAACCTATAGCCTAGGGCGATTCCGGCAATTCCGGCTCCGATAAGCAAAAAATCAATTTTCATAACCCAAATTAAAGGTATAATTCTTTATTTTGCTTGCTCACTTCAACATTTGTAATGCTCCAAATCAAGTCTTTTACTTTCAACGCATTTCAGGAAAATACTTATTTGATTTATGATGAGTCTGCTGAAGCGACACTTATTGATCCGGGATGCTTTGATACTTCCGAACAGTTGGAATTACTGGATTTTATCACCGAGAAAAAATTGAAGGTGACGCAATTGCTCAATACGCACTGTCATGTGGATCATGTACTCGGGAATGCCTGGGCCAAGAAAACATTTGGAGTTAAACTTGGCATTCATAAAAAGGAAGTTCCTGTGCTCAAATCGGTGGATGTGTATGCCTTGAATTACGGTTTTGCAGGATATCAATCCTCTGAAGCAGATTATTTCCTGGAAGAAGGGGGTACGATTAACGTTGGAAAAGAAAAATTATCAATCCTGTTTGTTCCAGGCCACTCTCCTGGGCATGTGGTGTTTTACCACAAAGGTACAGATCAGGCTATTGCAGGTGACACCTTGTTCAGAGGAAGCATTGGAAGAACAGACCTTCCTGGAGGAGATCACCATTTATTGCTTCATAAAATTAAAAGCGAATTATTCAAACTTCCCGACCAAACAATCATCCATCCAGGTCATGGCCCGGAGACGAAGATCGGGTACGAAAAGACACATAATCCATTTGTAGGCAAATCCTCAAACCTTTGAATATAAAATCCCAAATCCCCAATGTATTTACCCTGCTGAATCTTCTTTCTGGAGTATTGGGAATCATCGCCGTACTGGATGGACAAGTGCTTTCAGGTATTTATTTTGTTCTGATTAGTGCAGGCTTCGATTTTTTTGATGGCTTTGTTGCGAGAATTCTGAAAGTCCCGAGTGAAATCGGTAAGCAATTAGATTCACTGGCAGATTTGGTTTCATTTGGGGTACTTCCCGGCTTCCTTCTTTACAGCATGGTCGAAGCAGGCACGGGGTCTTCTTTTCTTCCATATTTGACACTGATTGTACCTTTGCTTTCGGCCTATCGTCTGGCAAAATTCAATATTGACACCCGACAAACTGATCAATTCATTGGATTACCAACACCGGCAAATGCTCTTTTTATCAGCAGCTTACCGCACTTTATTATTGCCTGGCCCCGTACTGGAGAATGGATTGGTTCCCCAATTGTTTTGGTATTCCTGGCCTGGATGATGGCAATCATGCTGATCGTTGAACTTCCTTTGATCGCATTGAAATTTAAAAGTTTCTCTTTTGCCCAAAACGTCTTCCGCTACCTATTGATTATCCTCAGCTTAATCTTGATTGTTCCTTTTGGATTGGCAGGTATCCCCTTAGTGATTCTGTCGTATATAGGGCTATCGATCATCCAAAATGGAAATGAGCGGATTTCAGTATAAACTATTTTTGAGCTTGTTTGCCTTTTGGCTGTTTCTATTTAGTGGAAATGCCCAAGAGCAATTTTTCAAGTTTAAAGTATCCAAGGAAGGTATTTATCACCTGACTGCAGCGCAGGCTCGGGCGATCGGTGCGACAGGCATTTCAGAGGTATCTATTTTTGGATTTCCCGGTATGCTTCCTCAATTGGTGGACAGTAGTTATCTCAAGCTTCAGGAAATTCCCGGTCTGGAAAAAAACGGAAACCTCTATTTTTATTTATCTTCTCCCCATACCTATTCCTATGCAGGGGATGGAGAATTAAATTACAATCACCACTTATTTGCCGACTCGCTTAGTTTCTTGATTTCAAAGAGTTCAAGTCCAAAAAGAATCAAAACTCTGAAAGGTAAACTTGGTCCGGAGAATCCAGCGATTCTCTACCAATGGTTTTTTCTCAAAGAGGAAGAAAATAACATTCTGAATTCGGGAAGAGTCTGGTATTCCAAATCACTTGCCCCACGGATCACCCGAGGATATGCTTTCTCTTTGCAAAGCCAAATTGATGCCCCTTGGAAAGTGACAGGTCAACTGATGAGCAGCGCCCGATCAGCTTCAAGCATTACCTTGGCGGTGGATGATTTGGGAATCGGGAAATCAGATTTTTCAGCTATTCCCAACAGTACGTATGGTGTAAAGGGCCGGGAAAGTCGATTTCAGGAAGATTTCAGACCGGTCGCGAATAAAATTGATCGGGTGAGAATTTCATATCAGTCTTCCGACGGTAATGCTTCAGGGTATTTTGAATACTTGGGATTTGGTGTCCCTTCCTTAAGCACCAATTTAGGAATCGGAACCTATACCAAACCAGAACGGTCGATAAATACCTTTCAAATAAGTGCCGGTTTTTCTGCTTGGGAAATAAGTGATTTTTATGATCCTTCGGAAATCGACTTTACGACTGGAAATTCTCTCGATGTAAAAAAAATCATAGTTTTTGATCTTCAGAAATCCCAGAGTGTCGAGGACATCAAATCAGCCAATACCAGTCTAAGAACACAGACTGTGTGGCCTGAGTTGATCATTATCGCTCCCAGGCAATTCAAAAACCCTGCGGAAAAGCTCCGGATTCACAAACTTGGAAGAGGAGTTTTTGCTGAGGTTTACTATTTGGATGAAATATACGACGCCTTCGGATATGGCAATAAAGACTTGAATGCAATCCGAAATTTGATAGCCTGGCATTACCACCAAGGTAAAAATCTTAAAAATGTGCTTTTGTTAGGTAAGGGCACATTCGACTACAAAGGCAAACTTGGAGGAAGGCCCAATCTCGTTCCGATCTATACCAGCAGAAACAGTCTGAATCCACTGACTACTTTTAGTTCTGATGATTATTTCGGCTTGATCGACTGGGGTCAGGGAATCTGGGAAGAAAGTAGATCAGGTGATGAAATCATGCAGATAGGCGTAGGAAGACTCCCAGTGATCAATTTGATGGAAGCAACCATTGTTGTCAACAAGATCATTCAATACGAAGAAAATCCAGCTCCAGGAGACTGGAAGAAGACAGTTGCCTTCATGGCTGACGATGCTGACAATAATATTCATCTCCGGGATTCGGAAGCTCATGCAGCCTTTCTCACAAAGAGCAATCCTGAATTCAGGCAGAAAAAACTCTATCTGGATCGGTACAAACAAATTAAAGAGGGAGATCGACAATCCTCACCTGAGGCCAAAAAAGCCCTTGAGAAACAACTGCAAGAGGGAGCGCTTTTCCTTAATTATGTGGGGCATGGAAATGAAACTACCTTAACTGCCGAAGAAGTTTTTTCAGTTTCCGATATTCCAGATTGGGCCAATCAGGATAAGCTCGCACTTTGGGTAACTGCCACTTGCGAATTTGGCCGACATGACAGCCCTTTTTTTCGATCTGCTGCCGAAGAATTACTTACTGTGGCAAATAAAGGAGCTATCGGACTGCTTACTACAGGAAGGCCAGTTTTCAGCAGTGTGAATTTCTCCCTGAATGAGGCTTTTATCGAATCAGTATTCAAAGAAAAAAACGGGCTTTATCAAGATCTGGGATCCATTTTCAAGGACACAAAAAACAAAAGTCTAAACGGTCCACTCAATCGGAATTTTAGTTTGCTCGGAGATCCAAGTATGCGATTGGCGGAACCTGAATTGAACATTGAAATAACCGATCTCAAAAATCCAGAGACAGGAGATGTACTCGACACCTTGGCCATTTATCAAGTAGTGCAATTCGAAGCAGAAGTTCGATCGCCTTTTACAAAAGGAAAAGTAAGCAGCTACGAGGGCACCTATAAAATAGAACTTCGAGATAAGCCAGTATCTGCGAAAACCTTAGGAGATGAAAGCCCATCCGTGGAGTTCAATGAAGAATCCGTTTTGCTATTTCAAGGTTCGGGATCGATTAGTTCCGGTATTTTAAAAGGGGAACTGATTATTCCGAAAAACACAAATCCAGAATTTGGCAAAGGGCATCTGCGTATTCTTGGGAAAGAAAAAACCGGTTCTTTGGAAGCTTATGGTTCAAACCAACCAATAATAGGAGGAAAACTGGATAAAATTTCGGATGATACTGGTCCAAAGATCGAAACGACTTTTGGAGGAACTGATCAACCTCAATTTGTATTCCCTTCTACTGTGATCCCATTGGTTGCGTCATTTTCTGATGAAAGCGGTATAAACATTTCCAATCTCAATCCTGGGGAGATTCTTCAGGTGCAAGTCAATGATAATTCCCCACGATTATTGAATGAGCTATTCATTGCACAAGAGAGTTCATTCAAAAAAGGAAATGTAACATTGCTACTGGATGGATTTAAAGAAGGGGAAAATAAAGTGATCTTTCGAGCCTGGGATAATTTGGGAAATGGAAGCATTTTAGAACAAAATATTACCGTAAAAGGAAGTGAACGGATTCAAATCATTCGGCACAAAACCTTTCCCAACCCAACTCAAGTAGAAAGTAATTTCGAAATTGAACATAATCGCCCTAACGATAACTTATTACTCACTTTCTCAGTTTATTCTTTAAGTGGCGAAATACTTTTTTCGGAAAATAAGCGTTTAGTCAAAGCTGATGCTGTGATCAAAGATCCAATATGGATATTTTCACATACTCAAACCAAATATCCGGCAAAAGGAACTTATATTTACACCATATCACTTCAATCAGAAAATGATAGTTACTCTGATTCAGTAAGTGGAAAAATCGTTATTCAATGAAAAAAATAGCCATTTATTATAGGGAAAATCTACTTATTGGAATTTTTGTCCTGGCTACACTTACTACCTATGCTCAGAATAGTGTGATTATTTCCGGGCAAGAT
Source organism: uncultured Limnohabitans sp. (assembly GCA_964521585.1). GTDB lineage: Bacteria > Bacteroidota > Bacteroidia > Cytophagales > Cyclobacteriaceae > Algoriphagus. Next base: position 9,011 of record CAZFSC010000053.1, on the reverse strand, counting down.
CCTGAACGTAGGGTTATCACTACTGCAGTTCCTTTTTTAAATTTCGCTCCTGATTCCAGACATTCTGCCATGGGTGATGCAGGTGTAGCAACCTCTCCAGATGCCAATTCTGCTTACTGGAATTCTGGAAAACTCGCATTTGTTGAGGATAAAATGGGTTTTTCCCTGTCTTATTCACCTTGGCTGGGTAAGCTAGTCAATGACATGTCTTTGAGTTACCTCACCGGATTCTTTCGAATCGACAATGTATCTGCTTTTGGTTTTGAGCTCCGGTATTTCAATATGGGTGATATTCAGCTGACTGATGGTATGGGCAACGAATTGGGTGAATTTAACCCACGTGATATTGCTATTGGTGGTACGTATTCCAGAAAACTTTCTTCCACATTGGGATTAGGAATTTCTGCCAGATTTATCAATTCCAACCTTTCTGGCAATATTTCTTCTGTAGGAGGAAGTGAAAGCCGTCCTGGGATCAGCGTAGGTACAGATGTAGGCCTTTATTATTCTAAACCAATATTCGTAGGATCGAAAGAAGGAAATTTCTCTTGGGGTGCAAATATTTCGAACATCGGACCTAAAATAACTTACAATTCAGCAGATGACCTGGATTATATACCGACCAATCTTCGGTTAGGAACAGCTTATTCAATTGACTTGGATGACCTCAACACCTTAACTTTTGCTCTTGATTTCAACAAACTTCTCGTACCCACCCCCCCCATTTACGCTACCAATGAGGATGGATCTCTGGAGACAGACGAAGATGGAAATCTTATAATCCAAGCAGGTAAGGATCCCAATAGACCTTTAATCTCTGGTATATTTGGTTCTTTTGCAGATGCTCCAGGTGGATTTTCAGAGGAGCTTCAGGAAATAATGATTTCATTCGGAGCAGAATATTCCTACAATGAAAAGCTTGCCGTGCGAACAGGATATTTTTACGAAAATCCAAGCAAAGGAGGTAGAAGATATTTCACCATGGGAGTAGGTTTTAATCTGGAAAAACTCGGGTTTGATTTTTCATATTTAGTCCCACAAACACAAAATCACCCATTAGCCGAGACCCTTAGATTTTCGCTTCGCTACACGATTCCAAACGAATAATGATTCCAGATCGCTCAAAAGCTCCTGAATTTAAAATTCCGGATGATTTTGAATTAGAGGCTCCAAACGAATATACGCTGTCGAATCAGGCCCGGCTCTTCTTTATCAAAACACCTGAAGTCGAGGCTGTCAAGATCGAGGTAATCTCCAAAAGTAGGAGAAACTCCCTACCCCTGGTCCAAAGATTGGTCCCCTCCTTCACCCTTCAGATGCTACAGGAAGGGACAAAAAACCAAAGTGGAGAACAAATAGCCGAATTCTTTGATTTCCATGCCTCTTCGATCACTCCGATTTTGACCTATTCACACGAAGGCTTAGGGTTAATCAGTACCAAAAAGCATCTTTTTGAGATTTTGCCTGTATTCTATGAATTGTTTACCCTTGCAGATTTCCCATTAGAAGCACTGGAAAAACGAAAGTCTCAACGAAAATTGAGTATCCGGTTAAATAATGAGAAAACCTCCAGCAAAGCCGATCAACTCTTTAGAAAAAGTCTCTTCGGTTTTCAGCATCCATATGGAGCAGAAGTAGGAGATCCAGAAGTAGAGGTGATCAACCCCGAATTACTTGCTCATTATTATCAGCATTATCTGTGGAATTCGATTGAGATTTTTGTGACGGGCAACTTGAATTCGGAAGAGCTTCATCGTCTTATCGAAGGACTTCAAACTCTACCTAATTCGATGGCATCTTTCGAATTGCCAAATTCTCCATTAAATTCTTCCCCCGGAGAAAAGGAGTACCGGGCAGATGCTGTTCAATCAAGTATTCGGATCGGTAGCTGGTCGATTCCAAAAGACCATCCGAATTACATCCCGTTGACAGTTTTCAATACGATTTTGGGAGGATATTTTGGATCAAGACTAATCAAAAATATTCGGGAAGATAAGGGACATACCTATGGCATTCATAGCAGTTTGGGAGAGATAGGGGATTACAATTTCTGGGCAATCAGCGCGGATGTTCAGAAGAAATTTAGTCAAGAAGTAATCAGCGAAATCTATTTTGAGATTAAAAATCTGATAGAAACCCCACTTGATTCTGATGAAATGGAGGTAGTCCGAAATTACATGATTGGTCAGATGCTTTCCAGCTTCAGTTCTTCCTTTGATTTGCTTGACCGCTTCAAGGCCGTCCACTATTCAGGATTGACTTTTGACTATTACCGGAAAAAGATGGATTTCTTAAAAATCTTCAGACCTCAAGACATCCAGGAAGTAGGAGCTATTTATTTCTCCGACCCTCCATTTATCGAGGTTGTCGTAGGCTGATCAGGTAATACGGACATAGAGCCAAGAAAAATCAAACTTGTTTTTGAGCCAAAACTTATAAAAAGCAAATACAAGTCCTTTCATCCCAATTTCTTCACCCAGATCCACAAACCCTTGAGCAGGTTCGAAATTAGCTGACCAAAGGGCGTGCTTAAGCTCGTAAAGTATTCGTTTTTTCAAAGCCTCATTCTCTTCCGGAATAGTATTCATTTGTCTTATTTTCCTACAAACCAATAAAGTGCTTGGAAGCATTTTTGACTTGTAGCGCTGATATTGACCTGAAGATAGTGATCTACCGTGTTTCCGCTTTAATACGCCGACGTGATCTGAAAAAATCACGGGATGCGTTCGGGCTAGTCGAATCTGAATATCAAAATCCTCATAACATAGATTCGAATCGTACCCACCTGCTTTATCCAATATTTTTGCATTGAAAACTATAGTCGGCGAGCAAATGTAATTTTGGGCAATCAGAATCTCATAAATATCACCTTGAGCTACCTCTTCTTCCAATTCACCAGAAGTGGATCGATTGTAAAAAGTCTTAATTTCACCATCTGGTGACATGATATATGCGTCAGAAAACACAAAAGCCGCATAGGGAGCCCGTTTCAATTTACCAATCGACTGGCTCAGGTGATCAGGGTAAAGCACATCATCACCTGACAGATCTACTACATATTGGCTGTCTATCTTGGCTAGAACTTCATTGAAGAGACCGCAATAAGATTGTTCCTTCGATTTAAAAATAGTCTCTACGGATAATTTTCCTGCACTTTGACTTACCCATTTTTTTATTATATCGGGAGTTTCATCGGTGCTTCCATTATCAACAATAATGAGTTCCTTGGAGTAATAGTCTTGCAACCTGACACTTTCCAGTGTCTCCTCAATCCATTCTGCATGGTTGAACGCTATGCAGATCACGGTAACTCGATCAGAAACTTTCATTTATAAATTCTTTATCCAAGTAATCTTGTTACTGATATCATTGGAAAATCTTGCCTTGAAGAACATAAGACTGTGGTTTACCGCTTCTTCGGTAGCTGAGGAACCCAAATCAATAAAGTCAACTTTCTGCTCCCTTGCAAGTGAAAAAAGTTCTTGAAGAAGGTAATCTCCCCCATTTTTGATGGTTTCGGTGGATTCCAAAGCTGAAAGGAAATAATAGATGGAATTTGAAGTCAATTTGACAGCCAATGCATAGCCTACAGGCTTTGATTTTTGCGTCAGCTTGATTAGAAAATACCGACTTGGAAATTCCGAAACTTGCCTGATCAACTGATTTTCATCCAAATTCACCTGAAAACCCTTACGCCTATTCCATTGTTTGATGGAATCCAAAAATTCAAAATTTTCAATTGGACTATGGGAAATTGAAAGCCCGGCAGCTTTGAGCTTCTTCCGGTATTTTGGCCCCTCGCTTTCCAAAAACTTTTTGATTTTTTTGCTCCCACAAAAGAATTGATGACTGAGAACACCGACTTGTTTAAAGCCTAGTCTGAATAGTAAAAAATTAATCAATTCTGAACTAGATTCGTAAGGTTTAGGAGCTTGAACCAATTGTAGCTTTTTTACTCCTAATTTTTTCAATTCAGTCTGAACGTCCCTAATAAACCGCTCTAATGTATCCGAATCAACTCCCTTCTCACACCAAAAACCTCCAAAAGGAGCATTGGGAATAGAAACTGCAAGATTATCCGGATTTATGGCCACCGTGATATAAGCCCTGACCTTTCCATTTTTCTGATGCTGAAAATCCAAAAAATCAACGAAACCTTCTTGAGCCAGATTGGCTAAGAAATAGTCCTTGTTCATCTCTGAAGAAGATTTGACCTGGATCTTTTCAGGATCTAGTTGATCATTTTTTGAGTGATTCAAAATATTCTTTATCTCGTATGTAGTCTTCTTCAGAAAATACTCGGTCTGACATCCCCAATAAAACTGCATCCGTTGAAAAACGGACCGACACCCAATGCAATGGAGGAATAAATAATCCCTCTCCCGTAGAAGAAAGTTCGAAGGAGTATATCAGGCCATCAACTGATTCAGTTTCTACCTGAAGTTTTCCTGCCATAGCTACCAATACCTGAGATTCTTTCCAATGGGCATGGTTACCACGACTTTCATCCTTTGCAACAGCTGAAATCCAAAAACAACGCTGAATCCCCTGAGGAAACAACTCACGATTCTCCCAAAAATAAAGGGCTCCGTTTTTGTTGGATTCGCCTGAAAACCTGATCAAATAGGGTGATTTTGGCGCAATAATGTTTTCCATAAGGGGTAATTCGTGAATAAAATTAAGATAAATCAAGGTGAAAAATGATTAACTAAAAGTAAATTTTCTAACTTCATATCTAAATCGTTAGATTCATCACAACCCCCATTTGCTCTTCAAATCCCGCTTTGGAAGACACTTATTTAACATTGAAAAAGGAAAGTAGTGGTCTTTTTAAAGATCGGGGCAGCAAATTCTTTTTTTATGCTTTTCCTGTCGAGGATGAAGAAGAAGTTAAAGAATTACTTCAGGAACTACGCAAGAAACACTATGATGCAGCTCACCATTGTTTTGCCTATAATTTGGGTTATGAAGGGTCGAGATTCCGGGCAAATGATGATGGTGAACCTTATCACTCCGCAGGAGATCCCATTTTGGGCCAAATCAGATCCAATCTTCTCACCAACTGCCTGATTGTCGTGGTTCGCTATTTTGGAGGTACAAAACTGGGTATCAGTGGCTTGATTCATGCTTACAAAACCGCAGCAGCAATGGCTATAGCGGAAAATGAAATCATCGAAAAACTCATCGTCTCAAAACTCGTGATCACCTTTGCCTATCCAGCTCTCAACGAAATCATGAAACTGGTCAAACAACACGACCTTGAAATCATCGATCAAAAGATGGAATTGACTTGTAAAATGATCCTTGCGGTCAGAAAAAGCCTTGAAATACAGCTCCTAGCCTCTCTCGAAGAGATTGAAAGTCTGGCGATCAAGGATTAAATCAGATCATCCAGATAACCTTTAGACTTTAGGACTTTAAATATCTCCAGACAAGCCCAGGCATCAGTTGCGGCATAACGTTGCTGTTTGGAACTCAGTGTATCAGCTTCCCAATTGGAAACTTGCTCTGATTTGGAAATCCTGATATTCAAGACCATTGCACATAGATTACGCACGCCTACATTCTGGAATCCAACTTTTTTCAACTCATCATTCAAGTCAAAAAATGAGTTTGCATAAAAGGAATCCGTCAACTTAGCCAAGCCTTTGATGTCATCATGGACAGCCGCGCCTATTTTTAGGATATTTTCCCTTTCCAGCAGATTTCGTAGGGAATCAGGAAATCCTATTTTATTTACTCGAAACAGAAAAGCTTGAGCCGATGTCGATAACTGTAGCAGTGACACTGCATTTGTTACTCCTTTTTTAAATGCAGGCTTAGTCTCAGTATCAAATCCGATTATCCGTTGAGCAGACAGGAAATCCACCACCTCATCGACCTCATCCAGATTTTCGATCAAAAAAATGTCACCCTCAAACTGATTTAGCGGAAGTTCATTAATTTCTTCCTTTGTGATTTTCAATGGAATCATACTAATCTTCTAATTCGTCCTCATCGTAATAACGGATTCCTATTTTCAAATATCCGTATAGAATGGTCATAATCGGACTGATTATGTTGAAAAAACAATATGGAGCATACACTAAAGTAGCAACTCCCAAAACGGAGGCCTGTGTGGCTCCGCAGGTATTCCAAGGTATCAAAACCGATGTGACTGTTCCGGAATCTTCCAGCGTACGGCTTAGATTTTCCGGTTTTAGTCCTCGCTTTTTATATACACTCGCATACATTCTCCCCGGAACCAAGATTGCCAAATATTGATCCGAGGTAGTGATGTTAAAGAACACACATGTAGCAGCAGTCGATGCAATCAAAGAGCCTACACTGTGGACTTTTCTGATCACCGCTTCTGCCAAAACCTGTAACATCCCGCTCACTTCCATCACGCCTCCAAATACCATAGCGCAGATTATCAACCAGATGGTATTAAGCATTCCAGACATTCCTCTGGTGATCAAAAGTTCATTTACTGTTTCATTCGCCGTCACCACACTAACTTCTCCATAGAGAGCCATCATGACAGCTTTGAATCCCTGAAAGGCATAGGAACCACTTTCACCGGAAATCAAATGAATAATCTCAGGCTGAAAGATCAAAGCAAAAACAGCCCCTAAAATGGTTCCTGCAAATAATGCGGGAATTGCGGGTACTTTTCGCATGATCAATATGAGTACCAAAGCTGGGACAATAAATAACCAACCTGTAATATTGAATTTTTCAAAAATAACATTTGAAATAGACTGCACATCATCCACGCTACCACTTGTATCATAGTTAAAGCCAATGACTATAAATAGGATAAAGGTGATCAATATGGATGGAATAGTCGTTTTAGCCATGTATCGGATATGGGTAAATAAATCTGTACCAGCCATAGCGGGTGCGAGATTAGTCGTATCAGAGAGCGGAGACATTTTATCCCCAAAATAGGCTCCTGAAATAATCGCACCTGCAATAATGCCTTCCTCAAAACCCAAAGCCTTACCAATGCCAAGAAGAGCAATCCCAACTGTCGCCACCGTAGTCCAACTACTTCCGGTGGAGATAGATACTACAGCACTTACAAAACAAGCTGCAAAAAGAAATATAGTCGGATTCAAAACCTTCAGCCCATAATAAATCATTGCCGGCACGATGCCAGAGATCATCCATGTCCCGGCAAGTGAACCGATCAGAAACAAAATCAAAATACTGGACATGGCTGAGCTAATACTCTTGACCATGCCATCCTGAAGTGTCTGCCAATCAAATCCCAGCCTGAAAATGGCCACTAAAGCAGCTACCGCGGTGGATAAAATAAGAACGATTTGATTGGATCCTGAAAGTCCGTCCGTACCAAATATGTTGATATTTATGACTAGAAGGACAATTAAAAAGACAAGTGGGATGAGTGCATCAAAAACCCTGGGGGTACGAGTCAAACCTGGCATTAATTGCTAATTGGTGAATTTAAAGGTTGAATCTAAGCAAAATAAATTAATTACTATTCAGATAAAACGCTCGCCAACTCTTTACCTACCTGCCAGCCAATGGCTACTCCCATACCACCTAGACGTACGGCGGCAGCTGTTTTTTCGCCCACCTGCTGGATAAGAGGTGATTTCTTATTTCCAAAACCCATAATTCCGGTCCATTCCATTTCCCATTCGATGGCCTTATCCGGGAAAATCACCTCACTGGCAAGTAATTGTAAATGAGATTTTATTTTGGGATTCACTTCAAACTTAATACTGTTTTCACCCGCCATATCCACGTTTCTGGCTCCTCCCAGTAATAATCTACCGTCCACTTGACGGAAATACACGTAGCCTTTATCCATGTGGAAGGTTCCTTTCCAGGGAATTTTAAAATCCAGTGGCTTGCTCAATAAAATTAATCCCCGACCGGGCTTCACTTCTGATTCCTTCCACAATTTTTCTATGAAAGCATTGGTACAGATAGCTACTTGTTTCGCGGTAAACTCAAATTCCCGCTCTCCGGCAGCGTCCTCAGCGAGGATTATACCCGAATCTTTTTGGATTTCAAATACGGACACCCCTGTCAGAATCTTGATTCCTAGTGTCTGTGCAAAATCCCACAACACTTTCATGTATTTTCCCGGATCGAGCTCACCTTCAAATTTATTCTTTACTACTTTTTGGATCGAGTCTGAAAATCCGAACTTGGATTTTTTTTGTACCAAGGAGAATACGCTGTCTTTGAATATCCCTTTTAAAATCCGATTAATATCCTCCATTTGATCCACTGCCCCTAATTGCTCCTCAGTAAGCAGTTCGTAACCAAAACTATGTTTATACCCCAGCGGCTTATCCCCGAATTTCTTCCTGATGGCATTGATTCCAGCATATCTCCGTTCAACCAAAGCCACCACTTCATCCTGGGTCATCTGCCAAAAATCATCCAAAATCTCAGTCAAGCTGCCAAAGCAGGCAAACCCTGCGCTTTTGGTACTCGCCCCCGTAGGGAAAATCCCTCTTTCCAAGATTAAGACGTTGGCCTTAGGATGCTTCTTCTTAAAATGGATGGCGGTAGACAATCCTACAAAGCCCGATCCCACTACGATCAGGTCATATTTAAAAAAGTGTTTAGTTTCCCAGTAACTGAACATTATTTCTTCTTAGATTTTATTTACGCTTAGATTTAGTATTTTCATAAATCTAACTGTTTAAATCCCAAAATACCATGAGAAAAATAGATGCTTTACTTCATGAATACGGATTGAGTCATCAAAATTCGACGAACAAACTCATCCATTGGTTTTGTGTGCCGGCTATATTTTTCAGTATAGTTGGGCTGATTTTCAGTATTCCTCCCGGACCGCTTCCGGAGCTACTTCCATTTTTGGGTAATTTTGCGAATTGGGCAACCATCGCATTGATTTTTGTTCTGATTTATTATATCACCCTTTCAGGTCCACTGACGCTGGGAATGTTGTTTTTTTCAGCCCTATGTTTGGCTTTGGCTAATTTGATCGATCTGACGATCGGTTACCTTTGGGCGATCAGTCT
>CAZFSC010000052.1:0-21618 GCA_964521585.1 uncultured Limnohabitans sp. | reverse complement strand
TTGATTGCCAATTCCAACTGTTGATCTATTCCCTGATCAATCTTGCCTGGCATATTTTTGATCTCAAACTGCGGTTTGGTTTCATTATTTTCTAACCATTCCCCAGCCATATTTTTAGCCGAAATTGGCACAGCTCCCCAACGTACTCCGTTTGGAAGACTCTCCCATCCTGCAAATGAGCAGGTTCCCGGTGTAGGCATTCCTACGGTCTTACCAATCTTCAGATCTGTATAGCCACAGGCGAAGCAATGTCCATCGGAGTAGTTCGCCTCATTAAACATGGCCAGTGTGGGTTTTGTCCATCGGGCTGTAGGTTCATAACCTACCACCTTAGCCTCTGTGGCATAGGTGAGAAATTTTTCTCCAGTAAAAAACATCGCCAAATCCGCTACCAAATCTCCTCCACCATTGAATCGGGTGTCGACGATGACAGCAGCTTTGTCATGGTATTTACCAAGCATTTCTTCATAGACATTTCGGTAAGGCCCGTCACTCATGCCTGGAACGTGCACATAACCAAGTTTGCCCTCACTGAGACGTTCCACTTCTTCTTGATTCTTCTTCACCCAGCGCTTATAAAGCAACTGCCCCTCTTGGCCAAGGGAGATCGGTTTCACAGTCCACTGTTTTCTGGATCCAGTACTAGGGTCTAATACCTCGATCAATGTGATTTTATTTGCTTTCCGGTTAAGAAATTGAGCGTAATCATTTTCTGGACTTAGAAGCTGGCCATCAATTCCCTCGATAATCATTCCCGCTTTGATGTCAATATCAGATTTATCCAATGGTCCACCATTTATCACCTCGGTAATTTTGATTCCATTTCCTTTGTGATTGTAGTCCATGAACACTCCCAAGGAGGCAGTGGCATCCGCCATGTCAATCGTTCTGGAATAGCGCGCACCAGCATGGGATACATTGAGCTCACCGATCATTTCTGATATCATTTCGGCAAACTCATATTCGTTACCGATGTGCGGAATATATTTTTCATGGTTCGCTTTAGCAGCTTCCCAATCTACTCCATGCATATCAGGGGTATAGAAAATACCTTTGGTCCGTAGCCAAACGTGGTCAAATAGATGTGCGCGTTCAGCATCTTTATCGAATGTCATTTCATCAGAAATCTTGATCGACTCCCGCTTCATCGTCTCAGGATTGATCTTGGAAATCGAGCCATTACTCATCAGATACAGATTTTTTTGCTCCTTGTCCCACATCAAGCTTGCAGAGTTTGCGTCCAATGCAATTTCTTGTTTGGTTTCTTTGGTGCGTAGATTTGTACTCCAGAGATTCATCCCTTTTTCAAAGGATGTGAGATAGAACAACTTTTCTCCGTCCTTTGACAAAACAGCATCACCTAAGTCTGAGGAATGGATGGTGAGTCGTGCTTTACGGTCTTCTATTCCATCAAAATCAAACTGCAGAGGCGCTATTTCCTTTTTTTCTTCCTTTTTGGCTTTATCAGATTCACCCTCCTTTTTCTTTGACTTTTCGATTTCCTTCATCAAGTCAAACTCATCCTTTGAAAGTCTAAATTTATCCCAGTTCTCCTGGTCAAAAAACATTGTGTAAACATCTGTCTGGTTTTGTCCACTGGTTGCATAACTTCTCAAACCATCCCGATTGGAAAACCAAAGCATTTGCTTTCCTCCATTGACCCAAGTTGGACTATCGTCCCCATAGCCGCTTTTGGTAAGGTTCCGCATGGCTTCCTTTCCTGAGGCATCCAATAAGACCACCTCTGAATTGACCATGGTAGGTCGATAAGATGCCAAAAGCCATTTGCTGTCCGGACTCCAGGTGAAATACTGATCACCATCACGCATGTGAAATAGCTCCTCTTCATCCAGGAGCGAGACCGTCGTTTTACTGGCTAGATCAAAAACTTTAAGGACCCTTCTATTTTCCACATAAGCTATTTTTTTCCCATCTGGAGAAAACTTAGGCAAGTAGGCATCAACTTCCAAACTGAGCAAAGGTTCTTCCTTAATCAGCGTAGATGCAAAGAAGAACGGTTCATCTTCCCGGATAATTTTACTTTGAAATATTTGCCATCTTCCATCTCGTTCACTGGCATAGACCAGTGACTTGCCATCCGGACCAAATTCTATAAATCGCTCCTGCTCAGGAGTATTTGTGATCCTTTTGGTTAGAGATCCTTCTACTGCAGTTACAAACACTTCTCCTCTCGCTATAAAAGCAATCTCTTTTCCGTCAGGTGAAACAGCCATCTCGCGTACTCCACCACTGACGGAAAGATAATTATCAGGGTTACTGATTGCCTGTGTCTGAAGACTGACATCAATTTTTTTCGGTGCTTCACCTTTCTTCAAAGTATAAAGCTCACCATCATAACTGAATGACATTAATCCATTTTCCGCGATGGATAAAAACCTAACAGGGTAAGTATCTAGATCTGTCAATGCAGTGGACTCTGCTGGATTTGACAAATTCATAGCGAATACATTGAAACTGCCATTTGCTTCACTTAAGTAGTAGATCTCAGATTCATCGGGTGAAAAAACAGGATTTCGATCCTCCCCGTAGAATTTGGTTAGCATCTGGTGCGAATTATTCTTGGCATCATAGATCCAAATATCTCGTGCTATTCCAGACTGATGATGCTTCCTCCATTCGTTTTCGCCACCTTTTTTGTCATGATAAATCATTTTATCCCCAGCCTTGTTCGATTGGACATATTCTGCTGGAATCGTCCAGATTTGATCCACTCTGCCTCCCTTTTTGGTTACAGCATAAAGCTCTGGCTGCGATCCGGTAGGATACTGGCGATGCTCTACCACATCCATTCTAGTGGTACCAAAAATCACTTTTTCGTTATCTGATGAAAAATCGTAGGGTTGCTCATCATTGGAATGATAAGTCAGTCGAGTGGCGGGTCCGCCAGTGGCATTCATTATGAATACATCAAAATTCCCGTATCGATCCGAAGCAAAAGCGATTTGACTACCATCCTTGCTCCACACTGGTTTGAAGTCATGCGCCTCATGAAATGTGATTTGCCTTGCTTCCCCACCTCCACTTTGAACCAAATACAAATCTCCCTTGTAGGTGAATACAATCTGAGATCCATCCGGAGAAATCGCGGGGTAACGTATCCATTGAGGGCTCATCTGAGCCATACTCATTCCCACCGAAAATAAGACTAGCAAAGCCAGTAAAAGATTCTTCTTAAAATTCATATTTATTAATCAGTTTGGCGCTAAAATAAAAGAATTTTCTGTCTTGCACTTTGCCATTTTTATTGATGGAAAGATCACGTGTAAATCACCAAAATTTACGAAGCCTCAAGTATTCCTTTAATCCTTCATTGGACAAGCCTATATTTGCGACTTGTAAAAAACGAACCATGAATCAATTTATAGAAGAACTCCGCTGGAGAGGAATGCTGCAGGACATGACTCCTGATATCGAAGAACATCTGACTAAAGGCATGGCTTCGGCTTATCTCGGCTTCGATCCTACAGCTGATTCACTTCATATCGGGCATCTGGTGGGCGTGATGACTTTGCTCCACTTCCAGAGATCCGGTCACAAACCTTATGCACTCGTAGGCGGAGCTACCGGCATGATCGGAGATCCATCCTTTAAATCTGCCGAGCGAAATTTACTTGACAAAAGCACCTTAGACCATAACGTGGCAGCAATCCAAAATCAGCTTGCCAAGTTTTTGGATTTCTCCGGAGACTCAGAAAACAAAGCCGAATTGGTCAATAACTATGATTGGATTTCCCAATTCAGTTTTTTGGAATTTATCCGTGATGTAGGAAAACATATTACCGTCAATTACATGATGTCCAAAGACTCTGTAAAACGTCGCCTTGAAGACGGAAATGGACTTTCCTTTACTGAATTCTCCTATCAATTAATCCAGGGATATGATTTCTATCACCTTTGGAAAAATAAAAACTGCAGCATCCAACTCGGAGGGTCTGATCAGTGGGGCAATATCGTCACCGGTACAGAACTTATTCGGAGGATGGGTGGCGGCAGTGCTTATGCGCTGACCGTACCCTTGATCACCAAGGCAGATGGAAGTAAATTTGGAAAAACCGAAGGTGGCTCAGTTTGGCTCGATCCAGATAAAACCTCCCCTTACTCCTTCTACCAGTTCTGGCTGAATGTCTCTGATGAAGATGCGTCAAAATACATTCGGATTTTTACGATTCTTGACAAATCAACCATTGAAGATTTAGAGGCTGAGCATGCTTCAGCACCTCATTTGAGAATATTACAAAAGGAAATCGGAAAGCAGATCACAATTATGGTTCACGGTCAAGCTGATTTTGAAATGGCACTTAAAGCTTCCGAGATTCTGTTTGGCAAATCCTCCACTGAAGACCTCGCTACCCTGGATGAACGAACCTTCCTACAGGTTTTTGACGGTGTGCCTCAAGTACAGGTGTCCAAGCATGAGTTAGAACAATTGAACAGTGTGTTGGATTTATTTGGGGAAATGACCCAAGGAGTGATTTTCGGATCAAAGGGAGAAGCCCGGAAAATGATTCAAGGTGGTGGAGTCAGCATCAATAAAATAAAAGTAGAAGACCCAAATGAAGCTGCTTCGTTTCAACTCTTGCAGGGAAAATACCTTTTGGTTCAAAAAGGGAAGAAAAACTATTTCATCATCGAAGTGAAATAAGATTTTACGATTTAACAGAAAGTGCTTGGAATGAGATTTCAAGCACTTTTTTTTGATTTTTTCAAGGATTTAATATTGAAATTAACCGTATTCTTGACCCAAGTTTAATAACTTTGTCCTCATACTTTTAGCAAATAAAAATCCAATGGCAGGAGAAAAGAACAAAGAAAAAGTCATTTTAGAATCAGCTGTGGCATTATTTACAAGCAAGGGATTCCAGGCTACCCGGATGGAAGATGTCGCGAAAAATGCCGGAATCAGCAAAGGGCTTACTTACTTCTACTATAAAAATAAAGAAGATCTTTTTATGGCTTTGACTAAAAAAGCCTTCGATCAGTTTAAAGATGAGTTCCGCGATGTCTACCGGAGTAAAGGGAAAACCGGTTTGGAAATGCTATCTGAATTACTGATTCGGATCACCACATTTGCAAAGAAAAACCAGGTTTACTACGATGCCATTATCAACTTTTTAGACTTGGTTAAAAAATACAATAACCCTGAAACAAGAGCCCTGATCAATCCACTGATTCTGGAAAGCACTCACTTTCAAAAGCTTCTGGAAATCCATCATGACGCCGCAAAAATCGGAATAATGATGGTGAGTCAAGGTCAAAAAGACGGAAGTATCAGACCCGAAATTCAGCCCGAAATCACTTTTTATACGATTTGGAGTATGATAATCGGCTATGAAAAAATGTTAGGGCCTATCGAATACGAAGGCAAGGATATGAAAGTACATCCCGAAAACTGGGAACCTGGATTTCTGCGGTTGATGAACGAAATGCTCAAAGGAACCATTCAGGCTACCAAGCCAGTCACCGTGCAGGGAAGTCTATTCTAAAATCCCTATTTTCTTTATTTCCTGCCGAATGTTTAGCCATTCTACTTAGAATGTCAGCCAAGCCGCCAAGTCTTTGATCTGCTCATAAATCGGTGAATCTGCCAGACAATCTCCGCATTTCTGAAAGGTATAGATGCAGTCCAAAAAATCCGTAAGCAGGTGCAGAAGACATCCTATTCCTATAATCCGGAATGGTTTTGCGAAAAAAAGTAAGAGCACGTACACTAGCATCGCATAGCTGGTATGCAATGGATGAAACTCTATGCTACAGCGATTGGCCTGGAAAACAGGATCTGCCAAGAGATGGTCCAGATCCAGTAGCATGGTAGAAAGGAGAATCAAATAAGCCTTTTTCCATTCCTTCCTGAAAAAAACAAAGGCAATAAAAAACGGAAACCCAAAATGCAGAAAATAGTGAATAAATTCTTGCATAGCTTGAGTCTCCGTTTTTCAGAAGGATTATTTTATGTCGTGATTTATCAAATCAATGTACCTCTCCCATCATCTTGCGGATAATCGGCTTAAGTACCAGAAGCAATGCGGCAGATCCTAATAGGGTATAAACAATGAGCATGTATTGATCCGGCATCTGGGCTAAGGCTTCCTCAGATCCACCACTTGCCTCCCCGGCGATAAGTCCGGCAATTAGATTACCAAGTGCCACAGAAAGGAACCAAATACCCATCATCTGACCACCATAGTTTTTAGGGGCAAGTTTGGTCACCAAAGACAAACCAACAGGTGACAAACTCAATTCGCCAAAAGTATGAAGCAGGTAAGTCATGATCAGCCAGGTTGGTGCCGCAGTCTCACCGGCAGCAGCAATTTTAGCTGCGAAATACATCACCAAAAATCCAATTCCCAAGAGAAGCAGGCCAAAGGCAAATTTCAACGGAGAGCTCGGTTCAAGATTTCTTCTGCCCAACCAAACCCAAAGCGCACCAAAGAAAGGAGCAAAAATGATGATAAACAGGGAGTTGATGGACTGGAAATAACTGGCAGGAATCTCCCAACCCAAGATCGTACGGTCGGTGAAGCGCTCGGCAAATAAATTCAAGGTAGAACCTGCCTGTTCAAATCCTGACCAGAACATCGCTGAAAACAGGAAGAGAATAGCAATAACACCAACTTTATTTCTGTCTGACTTATCCAGACCTCCAAAAGCAATTACGTATCCCAAGTAGACAAATGCTACAACAGCAATTACGGTACCCGACGTACCTGCAATGGCCGAAACATCAATAGGCACTAAACCTGTAAACATAACTGCCACCACCAAGGCAAGTATGGAGAGAATGAAAGCAGTATTGGTCTTTAGTTTTTTATTGGAAGCATGCTCCTGCGCTGTAAGCAAAACAGGCTTATCTCCCAATCCCACCAGCGTGTCACTGGTCATTCGGTATTGGATCAAACCGAATACCATACCTAGCCCTGCTACCCCAAAACCAAGGTGCCAATCGTACGCAGCTAAAGTACCGCAGATTAGAGGGGCGATAAAGCCTCCAATATTGATTCCCATGTAGAAAATCGAAAAACCAGCATCTCGCTTGGAGCTTCCCACAGGATACAATTGTCCGACTATGGAGCTGATATTGGGTTTCAAAAGCCCGGTACCCAATACAATTAAAATCAAGCCGAGAAAAAATGAATTAGTATCCAAGGCCGTGAGAGCCATTTTCTCATCTCCTCCTGACTCAAACAGGCTGATAAGACCCGGAATAGCCATAGTAAAATGGCCCATGGCTATAATAATACCGCCATACCAAACTGATTTTTTCAGACCAAAAAGACGATCTGCCAGCCAGCCACCCGGAAGAGCAAGCAGATAGACCCCCATGGTATAAAGTCCGTAAATCGCCCCGGAAGTCTTATCATCAAATCCCATCCCGCCATCAAATACCGCGGTTGTCATGAAAAGAATGAGCAAGGCCCGCATCCCGTAATAGCTAAATCGTTCCCACATTTCTGTGAAAAAAAGTGTCATCAAGCCTTTGGGATGACCAAAAATTGTTGGTCCGGTAATTTCAGGAGTATTTGGTGTTTCCAAGGATAGTATTATTTGGGTGAAATCAATTCTGCAATGATAATCTATTTTTATGCTTGTTTCCAAAGTTCATCCAAAGGAAATATGTCCTTTGGACGAAATATTCTGATGACCCGTAATTGGTCTAACCCGTGATTTGAATCCCAAAAACAGGATTACCAAATAATCATTTGATTTTTTTTCGTAATCGATTGAAATGCTAAAAAAAGCAGTTTTTTTGGATGCGGTTTTCGGGAAATCATTAAATTTGTGCAGACAATTTTCAGTTTGTAAAACCCAAATATTATGCAGGAACAAGTTCTGGAAGCCCAGATCGATCCCCTGTCTTTTCTCGACTTGAAAACAAGCGGAAAAGTACACTATAACCTTCCTCCTGCCGCCTTGGTGGAGCATGCCTTGGACAGGAAGGAAGGTTTTCTTACTTCTACCGGAGCCTTGATGGCCGATACCGGAAAGTTCACAGGGAGATCCCCGAAGGATCGGTACATCGTCCTTGACGACATCACCAAAGACGCTGTTTGGTGGGGAGACATCAACATTCCTTTTGATTCAGACAAGTTTGATTCTTTGCTGGAGAAAATGAAGTCATTCCTCCTGGACCGTGACTTATTTGTCAGAGATGCTTATGCTGGCGCAGATCCGCAGCATCGCCTCAACCTACGTGTCATCAATACTTGGGCATGGCATAATCTTTTCTGCAACAACATGTTCCTTAGACCAACGCATCAGGAGTTGGATAATTTTGAGCATGATTTCACGATCATCTGCGCACCTGGATTTGAGGCAGATCCAGAAATAGACGGTACCAAAAACCCAAATTTCGCAATTCTGAACTTGAGTAAAAGAATGATTCTGATTGGAGGAACCGGATATGCAGGAGAAATGAAAAAAGGGATTTTTTCAGTTCTTAATTTCCTTTTGCCTCACCAAAAGCAAATCCTCTCCATGCACTGCTCAGCCAATGTTGGCGAAAAGAAGGATACAGCTATATTTTTCGGTCTCTCAGGTACGGGAAAAACCACCTTGTCTGCAGATCCTAATCGCAGCTTAATTGGAGATGATGAGCACGGATGGACAGAAGACGGTGTATTCAACTTCGAAGGAGGTTGCTATGCAAAAGTGATCGATCTAACGAGAGAAAAAGAACCGGAAATCTGGGATGCAATCCGCTTTGGATCTATTGTGGAAAACACAAGATTCAAACCAGGCACTAGACAGGTAGATTATGAAAATAATTCGGTGACCGAAAACACGAGAACGGCCTACCCTATCCACTTCATTCCAAATGCAGTCGAGCCTTCCATGGCCGGAATACCTAAAAATATTTTCTTCTTGACAGCGGATGCCTTTGGAGTTATACCACCCATATCGAAGTTGAACAAGAGTCAGGCAATGTATCATTTCATATCCGGCTACACGGCCAAAGTAGCCGGTACCGAAATGGGGATCACAGAACCCAAACTTACCTTCTCAGCTTGTTTTGGCGCTGCTTTTCTACCATTGCATCCAACCGTCTACGCGACTTTATTCGGTGAGAAGATGGAGAAGTATGATACCAATGTATGGCTCATTAATACCGGTTGGACAGGCGGAGCTTATGGAACAGGATCTAGAATGAAACTTTCCTTCACCAGAGCGATGATAAGTGCTGCGTTGGAAGGTAATCTGGAATCTGTCAGCTATAAAAAGCATCCGATCTTTGGATTTGAAGTTCCTCAATCCTGCCCAAATGTACCGGAAGAGGTTTTGAACCCAAGAAATACCTGGAGCGATCCAACAGCCTATGACGAGCAAGCGAAAAACCTTGCATCGGCGTTTAAAGATAATTTTAAAAAATTCGAGGAATTTGCCTCAGAAGATATTCTGAAGGGAGCTCCATTGATTTAATTCCCGAATTGATTCAAATTAGAATCCCACAAATGCATTTTGTGGGATTTTTTTTGAGTCAAAAGGAGAAATTATCACTTGAAATCCTTTTGAAAAATATAGAAAGTATTTCACTGGATCCCGAACTTGTTTTATAATTAACAAGCCTGAGGAACAAGTAAATAAACAACTCTGGAGATACTTCCACTTATAATTCTATTTTTGCAAATCAAAATTGAGAATGACATTACTATCAAAGAAGAATAACAAAGCATGAAAACAGCAGAGATCAAGACCGCAAAAGGCACAATGAAGGTGGAGTTTTACGAAAAAGATGCGCCGAATACTGTAAAAAACTTTGTGGATTTAGCAGAAAAAGGATTTTATGACGGTCTTACGTTTCACCGGGTAATACCAAACTTTGTGATCCAAGGAGGCTGTCCTACCGGTACAGGCTCCGGAGGCCCTGGATACAAAATCGACTGTGAATTGACTGGAGACAATCAATATCATGACAGAGGAGTCCTATCAATGGCCCATGCGGGTAGAAACACAGGTGGATCTCAGTTCTTCATCTGTCATAGCCGAGAAAACACTTCTCATCTGGACCGAAAGCATACATGCTTTGGAAAAGTCGTTGAAGGTCTGGATGTGATTGACCAAATCAAAGCAGGTGATGTAATCGAAAGCATAAGCATCTCTGAATCTGAGTAAATTTAAAAATTGAATACTGAAGGCTTCATTTTTAATTAATTGAAGCCTTTTTTTTCCGAAAGCCTAATTTCTGGATAGACTGTTGATTGCCCACCCGAATTGAAGGCCTACTTTTTTTTGTGCCAGAAGAGACTTTTCAATGTTGCCATTCTTGGAATGGTTATTGCAAAATCGCAAGGACAATTTTCGGATTATGATCAAGAAACTGCTTGCAATTGCTATAATTCTGTTTTCGTTCCAAATCCAGGCAAATGCCCAGCGCTACGGAACCACCTTGGGAATCCGGATGGGTAACAGTCAAGTCAGTCGAACTTTTGGTTTGACAGCGCAGCAACGGATCGCAGATCACACCAGCCTGGAAGCTATTCTTCAATCAGATTTTAATCTAAATAGCACATTTTCAGTTCTTGCCAAAAAGCATCAACCAATCATTTCTAAGCGATTCAATTATTTTTATGGGGCCGGTATTTCATTTGGAAAAGAAGAGAGTTTCGTCAAAAATGACAGCGATCGGACGATCTCCAGAACATACGGCAACGCCACCACGGGTGTCGACCTCATGATCGGTGCCGAAATGACCCTCTTGAATACGGTCATTTCCCTGGATTATAAACCAAACCTAAATCTCTCAGGAAGAGAGGAATTCTACCGCGGACAAGTGGGAGTCTCTGCCCGGATGGTTTTGGTAAAAAGTAAAGAGCAGAAAAAGAAACAGCGTCAACGGCAAAAGGCCAAAAGAAATAAAAACAAGCCCACGTTAAAGGAAAAGCTGGACGGAATTTTCAAGAAATAAAATTTTTGTTTTTGAAATAAGCCTTTTCGTGCAAATCCGCTCGTTTGACTACAGATTGATACCATTTCATTCGAAGTATATTTTTCTCTGATTCTGTGAGGAAATAGTTTTCGATATCGGCTTTTTTAGCCTTTTTGGTTAATTCATAAAGAAAAATAGAGGCTGAAACGGAGATATTAAAACTCTCTGTAAATCCCATCATCGGAATATGTACCAGTCCATCAGCCAAATCTTTGACTTCCCGGCTGATGCCTTCATGCTCGTTTCCAAAGACCAATGCAATTTTTTCAGAGGGATCCAGATCTTCAATCGTCATCGAACCTAATCCCGGACCTGTTCCAAAAATCTTGTAACCCTCCGACCTGAGTTTTTCAAAGCATCCCACCACGGGTGAATCAGAGGGAGAATAGAACTTGTGTAGGTCAATCCATTGGGAAGCACCCCGGGTGACGTAAGGGTTGATTTTATATTGATTTGTCCTTTCAATCACATGGACATCCTGAATACCAAAACAATCACATGTGCGCAGCACCGCACTGGCGTTGTGGGGTTTGAAAATATCCTCCAAGACTACTGTAAAATGACGCGTACGCTGTGCCAAGACCGATTCAATGATTCCCTTTCTACTTTCAGAGAGAAAACCCTTCAAATAATCCAGAAATCCCTGATCAAACTGTTCCATACGAAATTAAAGTCAGCCTAGATCCCTTAAAATAACCCCAGCTGCTCCTCGTCATCTTTTTTAGGCGATAAATTCAGTGTAGTTCCTACATCAAGCTGATCATCTGATTCATCTTCCTGATCTTCCTCCTGGTTTTCCCCGTCAGATTTTTTTTCTCCTTTCTGTGATTCGATAAGGGATACTTCCACTACCGGATAAGTACTCAGTTTATTTCCGACAGCTTTCCAGCCTTTGACATCGATGAGCATATCCAAATCATAATCCATCTGCTCCTCCTCTTTTCCTTTCAGCACTTTCACTGCTACCTGAGGTTGCTTGGCTGTAGAGATTAATTTGAGGTAAGATTGCTTGTGATCCGAGATGAAATTGAATTTCTTATTGACCGTAGTCGTTTCGATCTGGAACCGCTTCACATAGAAAGTTTTGCTGCCGCCGTCAAAATAAACAGCTGATAGCACTTTGTCCTGATCAAATTTCTCTATCAATACTACTTCTGCTGCTTCGTAGCGATTGGTCAATTCGAAGCTGGTCAACTCGTAATCTCCACTTTTGTAGCAAACTAAAATTCTATCTTCCCCCAAGAAATTCCCAATCAGTTTACCCCGCTCATCGGTATTTAAGCGACCTACGGTAGGATCATAATAAATATTCAACCCCCCAAGAGTAGATACCCCTTCCATCTTGAGTTGGATTTTCCGCACCGGATATTTGGTAAGGATATTTCCTCCTGCTCCCCGGCCCTTGATTTCGATGGAGGCAAAATCAAAGTCGAAAACTTTAACCCTGGCTTTTGCACCTTGGGTGAGGTATACGGTTACAATCTCTGCCTCTCCATTCGGATTAGCTGTGAGATAGAGTGTCTTAGAGCCTTTGGAACCTTTGGTCAGATCATATTCCTTGTCCCGAGTGACCGCCAAGACCAGAAATCGCTTCACCATGGCCCTGCCGGTAGCCCCATCCAGATAGATGTAATTATAGACCATCCGCTCATCTCCCTTCCGGAATACCGCCACATGCAGAATATCTTTCCCCATGAAGTTCTTTTCCTGGATTTTGGATACCATGCACACGCCATCTTTACGGATCACGATGATATCATCCAAGTCAGAACAATCGCAGACGAACTCATCTTTCTTCAGACCATAGCCCACAAAACCATCTGCACGATTCACATAGAGTTTCGCATTGTTTGCTGCGACCACATTTGCCTGAATCGTATCAAAAGTGCGAATCTCTGTCTTCCGCTCCCTTCCTTTTCCGTATTTATCCAGGAGATTCTGATAATATTTGATGGAATAATCCGTCAGATTCCGAAGATTGTGATTGACCTCTTTCAATTCATCCTGAAGCCGCTTCATCAGTTCATCCGCCTTGAACGCATCGAATTTTGAAATCCGCTTGATCTTGATTTCGGTGAGTCGAATCAAATCGTCTTGTACAATTTCCCGATAAAAGTCTGGCTTATAAGGTTCCAAACCTTTGTCTATTGCTTCCAAAACAGCATCCCAGGTGGTACACTCCTCAATATCCCTGTAAATCCTATTCTCGATAAAGATTTTTTCAAGGGAAGAGAAAAGTAATTTCTCTAGAAGCTCTGCCTTCCTGATCTCCAGTTCTCGCTTGAGAAGAGTTTTGGTTTGCTTGGTATTGTATTCTAGAATTTCATTTACGGTAAGGAAAACCGGAGAATCCTTGATAATCACGCAGGCATTGGGAGAGATCGAAACCTCACAATCCGTGAAGGCATAAAGTGCATCAATGGTCACGTCAGGCGAAACCCCTGGCGCAAGCTGAATGGCTATCTCTACATCTTTGGCAGTATTGTCCACCACCTTTTTGATTTTGATCTTGCCCTTATCGTTTGCCTTGAGAATCGAATCGATCAAGGAATCTGTAGTCGTACCGTAGGGAATCTCCTTAATCAATAGGGTCTTGCTATCTTCTTCTTCAATCCTTGCTCTGAGTTTTACCTTGCCTCCTCGAAGTCCTTCATTGTATTCTGAAAAATCTGCCAATCCCCCTGTGATGAAGTCTGGAAGGACGTTGGATTTGTTTCCTTTCAAAATCTCTATCGACCCTTCGATCAGTTCGATGAAATTGTGCGGAAGGATTTTGGTTGAAAGTCCCACCGCAATTCCCTCTACTCCCTGTGCCAATAAAAGTGGGAATTTCACCGGTAAAGTCACCGGTTCACGCTTTCTCCCATCATAGGAGAGCTGCCAATCAGTGGTCTGCGGGTTAAATACCACTTCCAACGCAAACTTAGATAGCCTGGCTTCAATGTATCTGGCTGCCGCCGCACGATCTCCCGTTCGCACATCCCCCCAGTTACCCTGAGTTTCGATGAGAAGTTCTTTCTGTCCTAAATTAACGATCGCATCCCCGATAGAGGCATCTCCATGAGGGTGATACTGCATGGACTGTCCGATGATGTTGGCCACCTTGTTGAATCGACCATCATCCATCTCTTTCATCGCATGGAGAATTCTCCGCTGCACAGGCTTCAAGCCATCTTCAATCGCGGGAACTGCCCGCTCTAGTATCACATAAGAGGCGTAATCTAAAAACCAATCTTTGTACATCCCTGTCACCGGAATCGAGGTATGCAAAGATTCTTCTTCGTTTATTGGCTTTTCTTGTTCTTCACTCATGGATTTAAATTCTGTTTTTCAGCGATCGCTGGGATAAATCACCCGATCAAACTATGCTAATTGGGAATGAATCTGATAAAGTTCAGGCGGCTTCTTCTTCCTCAGGCTCTTTTACTCTTGGGTCTTCCAGAGCAAGGTCCTTTTCAATTTTCAGATTTTTGATAATGAAATTCTGCCTGTCTGGCGTATTCTTCCCCATGTAGAAATTAAGGAGATCTGGGATTTTGGTCTCTTTATTCAAAATAATCGGCTCCAGACGGATATCCTCGCCTATAAATGTTCCAAATTCCTCAGGGGATATTTCCCCCAAACCCTTAAATCGGGTGATTTCCGGTTTATTGCCGAGTTTATGAATCGCCCGCTGCCGCTCCTCGTCGGAATAGCAATAAATGGTTTCTTTTTTATTCCTCACCCGAAACAGAGGAGTATCCAGAATAAACAGGTGGCCATTTTTCACCAAGTCAGGGAAAAATTGAAGGAAATAAGTCATGATCAACAGCCGGATATGCATTCCGTCCACATCGGCATCTGTCGCGATGACGATCTTTCGATATCTCAGATTTTCAATTCCGTCTTCGATATTCAGAGCATGTTGGAGTAGGTTGAATTCTTCATTTTCATAGACCACTTTTTTAGTCATCCCAAAACAGTTAAGTGGCTTACCCCGAAGCGAAAATACAGCTTGTGTCTGTACATCTCTTGATTTGGTAATCGATCCCGAAGCAGAATCCCCTTCTGTCAAAAACAACATGGTATTGTTTTTTGCATCCTCATTGGCTTTGGGATCATCGTAATGTACTCTGCAATCCCGAAGTTTTTTGTTGTGAAGATTGGCCTTTTTCGCCCGCTCGTTGGCAAGTTTCTTAATTCCCGAGATTTCCTTCCGCTCCCGCTCAGACTGCAATATCCGCTTCAGCAATGCATCTGCTACCGCAGGATTTTTGTGCAGGTAATTATCCAGTGCTGTTTTTACAAAATCATTGACAAAAGTCCTCAGCGTAGGCCCATCCGGTCCTACCGATTGTGAACCTAATTTCGTCTTGGTCTGGGACTCAAAAACAGGTTCCTGCACACGTACCGCAATGGCAGCCACCACACTTTGACGGATGTCAGAGGAGTCATAGTCTTTTTTGAAGAATTCCCGAATTGTTTTCACGATCGCCTCCCTAAAAGCAGCCAGGTGTGTCCCTCCTTGGGTCGTATATTGTCCATTGACAAAAGAATAATATTCTTCTCCGTATTGATTGGAATGGGTGATTGCTAATTCAATGTCATTTCCTTTCAGATGGATAATCGGATAGCGGACAGATTCCTCGTCTACTTTATTGGAAAGCAGATCGTAGAGTCCCTTATCTGAAAAATATTTTTTCCCATTGTAATTGATCGTCAGACCTGCGTTCAGGTAAGCATAATTCCAGATCTGATTTTCAAGATATTCAGGAATAAAATGGTAGTTTTTGAAAATACTAGCATCTGGAGAAAACACGATTTTGGTCCCGTTTCGGTCGGAAGATTTATCAATTTTGTGGTCATTGATCAATATTCCCTTCTCAAATTCAGCGACCTTGGTTTCCCCATCTCTGAAGGATTGTACTTTGAAAAAATCGGACAGTGCATTTACAGCTTTTGTACCGACCCCATTCAGACCTACTGATTTTTGAAATGCTCCGGAATCGTATTTACCGCCAGTATTGATCTTGGATACGCAATCGATGACTTTGCCAAGGGGGATTCCTCTTCCATAATCCCGGACCTCCACTTTATGATCAGTGATTTTGACTTCGATAGTTCGACCGAAACCCATCATATGTTCATCGATGGAGTTATCCAGAATCTCCTTCACCAACACATAGATCCCGTCATCCTGTGCGCTTCCATCTCCTAATTTACCGATGTACATCCCAGGTCTAAGTCGGATATGCTCTCTCCAGTCCAGGGATTTGATACTGTCTTCGTTATAATTTCCGATTTCTGCCATTTATTTATTTTGAATCTCCTTAGGAGTTTTTTTGTAATTGCTTGAATTTACCTACCAAAATTGCAAACAGACCAATGATCCAAAGGAACAGAAGTGAAGGGATCAGGTAAAAGAACACGTTGAATTCACTCGCCGCTATTTCATTTTGGTTATTGATCGAATGCACGTAGAAAGTCATCATGATCAGGGTGAGGTTCAAAACTCCTCCAAAAGAATAAAACCATCCTAAGAAATAATCCCGATAATCATCCCCTATCGGAAAAATTCTGCTCAGTCCTTTGTGGCTTTTGGTCTCCAGTAATTTTGGCGGAGCTAAAACTATCAGATTCATAATCACAAAAATTGAAATCATGTAATAGAAGAAATTGCTTTTCGGGATCCGATCCGAAAGAATACCCACTTCATTTATCCCGTAGCTAACAGCCTCAGGCATTGCAGAATAGAAATAAAGCAACAGGAATATAAAAGCGAAAAGGGAAAGGAAATAAAATGCTTTTCCGAAACGGTACAACATATTTGAAAGGGATTGAAGTTGCTAATATAATCGATTTAGCCAAACAGAATCTGCGAGATGGATGTTCCGTTTATGATTATATTTGACAATTACTGGCTGAAAAATACCCAAATTAATGACGCTCAGTGTGTATTGAAATATAGACTTCTTTGTCACGAGCTAAAGAAATTCGGTTTACTTTATTTTCGGATCTTTAACTGATTTTGCAAAACATAAATTTCATTCTGAAACATCCTTTTCCAAATGCATAAATTCCTTTCTCAACTTGTTTTGGTTCTTGCATTCTCCCTTCTTTTCTCCTGCAGTAGCAAGGTGGATTCAGGCTCAATCAATATCGAAAACTGGAAATCAGACCGATATGGATGCAAGGGATTACGACTTCAGGATCTGGAAGAATTGGAAAGGATCAAGAACTCGTTTCTGGGCATAGACAATCAGGCTTTGATTAAAACCTTTGGCCGGCCTGATCGCGTGGAACTAGTAGATAAAAGCCAAAGCTTTTTCTTTTATTTTTTAGAACCCAGTGGAAATTGTCTTGGTATGGAAACAAAAAAAGAACCCCTGAAGGTTCTTTTTAGAATGAATGCGATCAGTAAAGTTTCTGAGGTGACAATCACAACCCAGAACCCATAAAACAAAGCGCAGCAGCACCGAGAGTGCCAGCGTTATTTTCCAGAGTAGCCTTTTTCAGGACTAGGTCCTTGACATAATACGGAGTGAGGTATTGCTTGATCGTACGCTCCAATGCGGGCATCATAAATTGTAAACCTGCAGAGATACCACCGCCAAAGTAGACGGTATTCACATCTAATATACGGATCGTCGACACAATTGCCTCCCCAAGAATTCTCCCCACTTCTTCAAAAACCATAAGAGAAACAGGATTTCCGGCTTTTGCGGTATCCACTAACAGGTGTGTTCCCAATTCGGCACCCACCAAGCTTCCGGCCTTCTCAGGATATGCTGAGATCATCCGACCCATAATTGCCAGGATTCCTTTTCGACCGATCAGGGTTTCCAATCCAGAGTTGCCATGCGAAAGCATATGTCCCATTTCCATGGCATTTCCTCTGGAACCTTTGAAAACCTGACCGTCTAATAGCAAGGCACTTCCGATCCCCGTACCCATGGTGATGAAAATAAAGTTTTCTGCCGGATCGTCTTTGCCATAGTAGAATTCTCCCATTGCAGCGGCAGCGGCATCATTTTCCAGAAAAAATTCATATTCGGGATACGCAGCTTCCAATCCTCCTTTTAGATTGAATCCATTAAGGGAAGGAATTGCAGGAATCTCCAATGTGGTAGTTCGGTCTTTAGAGATCAGGCCTGGAAGACCTATGCCCACTTTTTGAACAGTAGGATATTTTTCCAGGTATTTTTTGAGTCCTTTGATAAAGCAGGGACCAAATCCATTGTCATCATCTCTATATGGAGTGGTATCCTCCTTTTGAAAGTCTAAAATCTCCCCTTTTTTATCGACTAATCCGATCTTTAAATGGGTGCCTCCCACATCCACACCAAGAAAGTGTGCGTCCTGATTCTGCATTGTTTTCTCCATAGGTTTGAGTTTCAAAAAAGCAAAAGTTTCAGATTACTTCCTATAATTCTCGCCAATCTGCTCGAAAATTTTGAAAACCGCTGGACAAACGAGGGAATTTTGCAAAGAAAGTTCCAAAATCCCATGAATATTCTTCCGATTGGTATGAGGGTACTCTCGACAGGCTTTAGGGCGATCCTCGTAAACCAGACACTTATTGTCCTTACCTAAAAAGGGACAGGGCGCAAAATTCAACACATAATCTCCTTCCTCATCCCGATGTAGATATTCATCAATGAATGCACTGCTTTTCATCCGGAACACCTTTGCAAGACGGTCGATATCAGTATGGATGAATATGGGGCTCGTGGTTTTGCAGCAGTTGGCACAATCGAGACAATCCAACTCTGAAAAAACCTGCTCATGGTGATTTTCAAATAGAGTATCAAGGACTTTGGGTTTGACATTACGAAGCCGCTTCCGCAATTTCTGATTGGCGGTGAAGGCCGACTTACTTTCCTTTTGTAAAATCTCTAAATCTACTTCCATCTTAACTACTTGCATTCAGGGCTATGCCATTAGGCATAAGCTGGATCTTTCTGGCCCGGTAAAGTTGCCCGATACACTGTTTGAAATGTTTTTTGCTCATCCCAAGCTCTTGCTGGATTTCCTTAGGGTCCGATTTGTCATGAAGGGGTAAAAATTCTTTTTCCTCCAAATACTTCAATATTTTCTCCGATCCCTCGTCATATTTCTCTCTGCCGGGAGCTAATAATTGCAAATCCAACTTCCCATCATCCCGGCGTTTTTTGATAAACAGGGATCGCTTTTCCCCAATTTCAATTGGCTGGACAACTTCATTTTTATACAGCAAACCCTCAAACTGATCTTCAACCAATACCTTGAAGCCCAAATCCGTCTCCTCAAAAATCAACCCCGTCACTTCCAGTCCTGTAAAAAATTCAGCCGGTGCTTCTGTGATGAAATCCCGGTATTTATTGACTCCAATCAGCCGATTGGTCCGGTGGTCCACACAGATTCTAACCAGATACTTCTCACCGACTTCCATATTTTTACCCATCTCTGCCTTGGGAACGAACAAGTCTTTTGGCAAACCCCAATCCATAAATGCTCCAAAGGAGGTCACTTCCTTTGCCTCCAGAACCGCAAATTCATCCAATAAAGCCAATGGCATTTGGGTGACTGCTACAGGCCGGTCTTCGGAATCTGTATAGATAAAAACCTCTTTTAGATCACCCTCTTTTTCCTCTCCGGTGAGATAGCCTTTTGGCAAAAGCAATTCTTCGCCTGAGCTCAGGGCAAGGTAAGCTCCAAAATCAGTGAATCGATTAATGGGTAAAGTAGAGACAAGGCCAAGTTCTTTCATCTCACAAAGGTAGCCAATAAATAATTTTTAGAAGGGTGATCTGTGACAAACAAAGTCAGGAATGCATAGGTTAAAAATTGGAAATGGAGGCTTTGGGAAGTAGCTTTGAGGCTCGATTTAATTCAAATAAGCCCAAATTTCCAGTTTTTACTCTTAATCACCTACTTATGAAAAATATCTCAGTTATCGGTTCAGGCACCATGGGAAATGGAATCGCGCACGTATTTGCACAGCATGGTTATTCCGTCTCATTGATTGATATCAGTCAAGACGCGCTCAATCGCGCATTGACCACGATTTCCAAAAATATGGATCGACAGGTAGGAAAAGGGATTATTTCCGAAGAGGAAAAAGAGGAAGCAATCAAAAGAATCGAGACTTTCACCTCCCTTGATGAAGGGGTCAAAAACGCCGATCTTGTCGTAGAGGCTGCTACGGAAAACATGGAAATCAAATTGGATTTATTTAGAAAAATAGACAAATCCAGTCCCGAGCATGCTATTCTAGCTACAAACACATCCTCGATATCCATCACCAAGATTGCTGCGGTCACGGATAGACCAAGCCAGGTGATTGGAATGCACTTCATGAATCCAGTGCCGATCATGAAACTGATCGAGGTAATCCGTGGATATGCTACTTCAGATGAGGTGACGGAGAAGATTATGAAACTCTCCAAGGAGCTCGATAAAGATCCCGTAGAGGTCAACGACTACCCTGGTTTCGTGTCCAATCGAATATTGATCCCAATGATCAACGAAGCCATTTATGCCCTTTTTGAAGGAGTTGCGGGTGTTTCTGAGATTGATACTGTGATGAAACTGGGAATGGCTCATCCGATGGGACCTTTGCAATTGGCAGATTTTATCGGTCTTGATGTTTGTTTGTCCATTCTAAGAGTACTTCAGGAAGGCTTTGGCAATCCCAAATATGCTCCTTGCCCTCTTTTGGTCAATATGGTTGAGGCTGGATATAAAGGTGTGAAAACCGGCGAAGGATTCTATCAATATACCAAGGGTAGCAAAGACCTGCTTGTAGCCCCTAGATTCAAAAAATAACAATTCGAAAATGCATCTAGCGGTATCTGGAAATATAGGGAGTGGAAAGACCACTCTCACTGCAAAACTCGCAAAACATTACGGCTGGCTGGCTGAATTTGAAGCTGTAGACAACAACCCTTATCTGGCTGATTTCTATGAGGATATGCAAAGATGGGCTTTCCATCTTCAGGTCTATTTTTTAAACTCCCGATTCAATCAAATCAAGAAAATTCAGGAGAGTTCGATCTCTGTCATCCAGGATCGCACGATCTATGAGGATGCTTATATCTTCGCAGCCAATCTGTACAAAAGCAAACTGCTCACTGAGCGGGATTATTGGAATTACCGGGAGCTTTTTGATAGCATGATTGCCCATGTTCAGGCCCCGGATTTATTGATCTACCTCAAAGCCGATATCCCCAAACTGGTTGATCAAATCGAAAAGCGAGGGAGAAGCTATGAGACAGCGATGCGAATCGATTATCTGAAACACCTTAATGAGCATTACGAAGAATGGATTGCCAATTATAAGGAAGGAAAACTTCTGATCATCGATGTCAATCACCTTGATTTCGTGGAGCGCCCGGAGGATTTTGCGCTTATCGTCAATAAAATAGACCGGGAGATTTTTGGGCTTTTTTCCTGATAATCAAGTTTGGATTTTACGAAGTAGCCATTTGAAAATCATTTCACGCTGCTCCTCTTTAGGATTTACAAGAAGCTGATCCAGACGCTTCAGAGAGCCTCCGGTCATCAGTGTTTCATAGGGGTAAATTCGAAACAACCTGTAGCCATGAATCCGAGACTGCAGGTCCATTTGAGCATCATTGTACGCGGTACGTTTCCACCCTGGGCTACCGGTTGCAGAGAAAGCTCCCGGTTCTGAAGCCGGACCAAAGCAGCGAGAT
>CAZFSC010000051.1:0-21850 GCA_964521585.1 uncultured Limnohabitans sp. | reverse complement strand
TTTGGCTACTCCACTTGTACTTTCTGTACACACCATTGTATCCTTTGACTTTGCTACTTCTGTGATCCCCGGATGGCATACTACGATCTTCCCTCCGTACTTCGTGGCTGGAGCGATTTTCTCAGGTTTCGCCATGGTATTGACTTTGATGATTGTGACCAGAAAAGTCTTCAAACTGGAAGACTATATCACCATCGGGCATATCGAATTGATGAATATTGTAATCATCATCACAGGTTCAATTGTGGGTATTGCTTACATCACCGAGTTCTTCATCGCATGGTACTCCGGAGTAGAAGCTGAGCAGTACGCCTTCATCAACCGGGCAACCGGGCCATATTGGTGGGCATATTGGTCTATGATGACGTGTAACGTGATTTCACCTCAGCTTTTCTGGATTAAAAAGATCAGAACTTCAATTGTCGCCACTTTTGCACTTTCAATTGTGGTAAACATCGGGATGTGGTTTGAGCGATTTGTTATTATTGTGACCTCCCTGCACAGAGATTACTTGCCTTCTTCTTGGGCAATGTTTTATCCAACCTGGGCTGACGTGGGAGTCTACCTGTTTACATTCGGGCTTTTCTTTACACTCTTCTTTTTGTTTGCCAAATTCTTCCCGGTAATCAACATGGCAGAAGTAAAGTCAGTTTTGAAATCTTCATCTGAAAAAGTGTCTAAATAATCATGGAAAGAGATACAAATTTTGTTTTGGGAGTATTTGACGATGAGGACGTACTACTCCATGCTGTGGAAGAAGTAAGGTCCAGTGGAGTGAAAATCCATGAGGTCTATTCTCCTTATCCGGTTCACGGTCTTGAGCATGTACTGGGCTACAAAAGAAGCCGTTTGCCAATTGCAGCGTTTCTCTTTGGCTTGCTTGGAACTAGCTTGGCATTGACCATGCAGTTTTATATGATGCGTTTTGATTGGCCAATGATTATCGGTGGTAAAAATTACGCAGCTGTTCCTGATTTCATCCCTGTCACTTTTGAAATGACAGTATTGCTTGCTGCTTTTGGAATGGTAGGTGTATTCTTGATCAGTTCCAATCTTAAGCCATGGTCTCAACCAAGAATATTTGATTTGAGAAGTACAGATGATAAGCATATCATGGCAATCGATATCGCGAATAACACGGCTATTGACGTAGCCAAAATCGAAGCGATACTCAAGTCTTCTGGAGCTACAGAGGTTAATAAAAAAAGTTTTGAATAGTAAATCTGGAAATATGAAGTTTACTAACATTTATAGTTTACTGGGATTTGCACTGACAGGTGCACTCTTGATCGGATGCAAAGCCGATGGGAATGATCCTGGATTGGAATACGCACCTCAAATGTATCATTCTGTAGCATATGAGCCATTGACTCAGATTACTGATGAATCTGAAGGCTCTTGGCTTTCAACCCGCGAGGATGATAAAGGAGAGTTTTTCAATAGCAATGTTCACAATCCAAACAATATGAACATGCGAGTGCCTGCTGAGAATACTGTTCCTAGAAATAAGAATGGATATTTGCCTTATAGATTGAAGGCTTTCGAACTTGAGAAAGCGGGAGAAACATTGAAAAATCCTCTTGAGACCACTGACGAGTTATTGGCAGAAGGGGAGAGACTGTACCTAAATTACTGTTCTACTTGCCATGGAAAAGGTGGTCAGGGAGATGGTAAATCCGGCGAGAAAATCGGTGGTGTGGCCAATCTAACGGGTGGAGCTTACTTGGGACTTCCTGAAGGTCATATTTACCATGTGATTACAAAGGGTAAGGGTAGAATGGGAGCCCACGGTTCTCAGATCTTACCTGAAGACAGATGGAAGATCGTCACCTATGTAAAACAAAAAATTCAAGGTGGTCAAGCTGCGCAGGCTCCTGCAGCAACTGAGGCCGAGGTATCAACTGAAGAAACTCCAGCTAATTAATTATGGCTCACGACGCACAACACTATAATCTGGATCAAAAGTATGAGTTCAAGGCATCGACTAAAAAGTCGATCATGACAGTTTTGATCATTGGCGCTATCTTGCTAGGCATAGGTATTGTCATGGCGATTTTTGGGGGACACCATGAAGAAGGAGCGGATGCCGGAGCGCATGCATTTCATTGGTATGAGCGGCTTTATGCCAACCTCTGGATTAATAATGTATACTTTACTGGAATTGCCATCATCGGGGTATTCTTCTTTGCGATTCAGTATGCAGCGCAGGCTGGATGGTCAGCGCCTATCGTGAGAGTGATGCTTTCCTTTGGAAATTGGTTGCCATATGCTGCAGTTTTGATGATTGCTACTTTTTTCATCGCAAACCATGATTTGTTCCACTGGACACATAGTTATCTTTATGACAAAGCTTCTCCGGAATATGACAAAATCATCGATGGAAAAGGGGCGTTCTTCTACTGGCCGATGGATAAGGGAACCTTCCCGGTTTTCTACATATTCAGAATGTTCCTATTCTTTGGCTTCTGGGTTTTCTTTTTCAACAAATTGAAAAAACTAACTTATGCTGAAGATTCATTAGGTGGTAATTCTTCCTGGTACAAAATCAGAAGTTGGTCTGCTTATTTTATCATCTTCTTTGCAGTATCCTCATCAATCTCTGCCTGGGATTGGGTAATGTCGATCGATACGCATTGGTTTTCTACCTTGTTTGGCTGGTATGTATTTTCTTCTTGGTTTGTTGCAGGACTTTCTGCGATGACTTTGTTGACGATCTTCCTCAAAGGCGAAGGTTACCTAGAGATGATCAATGAGAACCACATTCATGACCTTGGAAAATTCGTGTTTGGATTTACCATTTTCTGGACCTATCTGTGGTTTTCTCAGTTCTTATTGATCTATTATGCCAACATACCTGAAGAATCAGTTTATTTTGTTGAGAGACTGTCAAGCGATGTGTATGGACCGTTCATTTTCGTAAATATTGGGATGAACTTTGTCCTACCCTTCCTAGTTTTAATGACAAGAGATTCCAAAAGGCATGGTGTATTTCTGAAACTGGTTTGTTCATTGATCATCGCTGGTCACTGGGTAGATTTCTTTCTAATGGTTCAGCCAGGTACACTTGGTCACAATGGAGGTGTAGGATTCATGGAGATTGGAATGTTCTTAGTATATGGTTCAGCTGTGGCGTTGGTAGTGTTAGGAGGCTTGGCCAAAGGAAATCTAGTTCCTAAAAATCACCCAATGCTTGAAGAAAGCTACCATCATCATATTTAAAAATTTAGCCTAAAAAAATAAGGTATGTACGGATTTCTGATTGGAGTAGGTGTTCTGTTATTATTGTCCATAATCTGGATGGTCTACAGAATTCAAACCTTGGTTTCAGTTGTAAAAGGCTCAGATAAGAAAATAGCCTCTGGAAGCAATAAAGTGAATGCGATTTTATTCGTGTTATTCTTATTGGGTGCTGGATTTTTGATGTTCTGGTATTCGATTAAAGAATTCAATAATTATCAATTGCCAATAGCTTCTGAGCATGGTGTTGTCACTGATAATTTGTTTTGGATTACAATGGCCGTGACTGGGGCAATATTCCTGATTACCCATGTGTTGCTTTTCGTTTTTCCTTATAAATATCAGTATAGCGAAAACAGAAAAGCATCATTCTATCCTGAGAACAACAAGCTGGAAATCATCTGGACTATTGTACCTGGAATCGTTTTGGCGGTTTTAGTAATCACGGGTTGGATGGCATGGTCAGATATTACTGCTCCTGCCCCTGAGAAAGCTCATGTGGTAGAGATCATGGGATATCAGTTTGCTTGGGAAGTACGATATCCTGGTAAGGATAATGTGTTGGGAGATTATGATTACAGATTGATTTCTGCTACCAACTCCCATGGAGTTGACTTTACGGACAAAAATTCAATCGACGATTTTCCTGCACAGACAATCGTGATTCCTAAAGGTGAACCTGTTCTTTTCAAAATAAGAGCTAGAGATGTGCTGCATTCTGTGTTTGCACCACACATGCGATTGAAGATGGATGCCGTACCTGGTATGCCTACCCGTTTCTGGTTTGTGCCAAATAAAACCACAGCCGAAATGAGAGAAGAACTGGGTAACCCTGAATTTCAATATGAAATTGCTTGTACTGAGATTTGTGGCCGTGGTCACTTTTCTATGATAAAAATAATTGAAGTAGTGGAGCCGGAAGCTTACCAGAAATGGTTAGCTGAGCAAAAGTCTTTCATTCAGATGAATCCTGCTCTGGCAGAAGGACTTCCCAATGAGACGAAAGAACTAGCAGAGATTCAATTAAAGAAATAAAACATAATTATATAAGTTATGGCAACAGCAACTGTAGCAAATCATGATTCCGCAGCACATGATCATCACGATCATGAGCATCATGATAATTTTGTGACCAAATATATTTTCTCTCAAGACCATAAAATGATTGGAAAGCAATTTCTGATCACGGGAATGTTTTGGGCACTTATCGGAGGCTTTCTTTCTGTTCTTTTCAGACTTCAGCTAGGTTTTCCTGAGATGGATTTATCCTTTCTTAGACCACTACTTGGAGGATGGATTACAGAGGCAGGCGCTTTAGATCCCACTTTCTACCTGGCTTTGGTGACGATGCATGGAACCATCATGGTTTTCTTTGTATTGACAGCCGGATTGAGTGGTACATTTTCCAATTATTTGATTCCACTTCAGATCGGAGCAAGGGATATGGCCTCAGGATTCATGAATATGCTATCCTACTGGTTTTTCTTTGTTTCTGGTGTTATCATGTTCATTTCGCTTTTCATCAAAGATGGACCGGCTGGTGGAGGTTGGGTGGTATATCCACCACTTTCTGCGTTGGAGCAGGCAATCCCTGGTTCTGGTTTGGGAATGACCCTTTGGTTGATCGCAATGACCTTCTTTATTGCTTCCTCACTTCTTGGAGGTATCAATTACATCACCACAGTAATTAACTTGAGAACAAAAGGAATGTCATTTTCAAGACTTCCTTTGACCATTTGGGCTTTCTTCCTTACTGCAGTGATTGGTTTACTCTCTTTCCCTGTGTTGTTTGCAGCTGCTTTATTGCTGGTTTTCGATCGAAGCTTTGGTACTTCATTCTATCTTTCAGACATCTACATAGGTGGGGAAGCCCTTCCAAATACAGGTGGAAGTCCAGTCCTTTACCAGCACTTGTTCTGGTTCCTGGGTCACCCTGAAGTTTACATTGTATTGCTTCCTGCGTTAGGGATTACCTCAGAAGTAATTGCCACCAATTCAAGAAAGCCGATCTTTGGATATAAGGCGATGATCATTTCCATGTTGGGTATCACTGTTCTTTCATTCATTGTGTGGGCTCACCACATGTTTGTGTCAGGAATGAATCCATTCCTGGGATCAATCTTTATGTTCTTGACGTTGATTATCGCGGTACCTTCGGCTGTAAAAGTCTTCAATTACCTAACCACATTGTGGCGAGGTAACTTGATTTTCACTCCGGCGATGCTGTTTTCAATCGGTCTTGTTTCTTTCTTTATTTCAGGAGGTTTGACTGGTATTTTCCTTGGAAATTCAGCTATCGATATTCAGCTTCACGATACCTATTTCGTAGTAGCACACTTTCACTTGGTAATGGGTTCTGCCTCATTCTTCGGTTTGATGGCAGGAGTTTACCATTGGTTCCCGAAAATGTTCGGACGAATGATGGATGCCCGTCTTGGGTATGTACATTTTTGGCTAACCTTTGCTGGCGTGTATTTGGTATTCTTCCCAATGCATTACATCGGTATTGCAGGTTTCCCAAGAAGATATTATACCTGGACAAACTTTGAGTTTACCAACCTGTACACGGATTTGAACATGTTCGTTTCGGTTGCAGCCATCATCACTTTCGTAGCACAATTCATCTTTATCTTCAACTTCTTTTACAGTATGTACAGAGGAAGAAAGGCCTCTTTGAACCCTTGGAGATCAAATACACTTGAATGGACTACACCGCTTCACCCTGGGCATGGTAACTGGCCGGGAGAAATCCCAACAGTTTACAGATGGCCATACGATTACTCGAAGCCTGGTGCTGAGGAGGATTTTATCCCTCAGACGGTTCCTTTATCTGCTACTCCAGAGTCCAATCTACCTCATGAGCAGGAATCTGTGAAACATGAATTAGAGATCATGAAGGAAGATGAGGAGGTTTTGGTAGCCAATGAATCAAAGCACTGATAATTCTATAAACAGCTTTCGCCGGATTAGTGCAATTACGGTGATTGCTGTTTATTTCCTTATACTCATCGGGGGGGTAGTTAGAAGTACAGGCTCAGGAATGGGATGTCCTGATTGGCCCATGTGCTTTGGCAATGTGATTCCTCCGACTGATGTCGATCAACTTCCTGCCAATTATCAGGAGATTTACTTGGAAAAAAGACTAGCTAAAAACGAAAGGTTTATAGCGACACTTGAAAAGCTAGGCTTTACCGCCGCCGCAACCGAGATTGCAAATGACAAATCAATCTTAGTGGAAGAGGAGTTCAATCCTATCAAAACATGGATTGAGTATCTCAACCGATTAGTGGGTGTAGTGATTGGATTATTGATCATCTTAACACTGTGGAAATCACTTCCACTTTGGAAAAAAGATAAATTAATCCCACTTCTTTCGCTCTCGGCGCTTATCCTTGTGTTATTTATAGGCTGGATAGGTTCGATCGTGGTGGCTACTAATTTGTTTCCGGAGATCATCACTGTTCATATGGTTCTGGCCCTGGTGCTGGTTGCCATTTTGATTATTGTGTATCATCGTGCTTCCAAGTTGGTTTTTCAGAGAAAATCGCAACTGGAGGTTCCAAACAAGGTAGAATGGATACTGATAATCGGCCTGTTTCTGATGTTTGTTCAGGTGGTTTTGGGTACTCAGGTACGTGAGGAAATTGATCAGATTTCAGATTCGCTTGGAAATATGCTTCGTGCAGAATGGATTGATATGCTGGGATTGAAATTCTATATCCATCGATCCTTTTCCTTGTTGCTGCTCGGGATTCATTTGCTATATTTCTTTTGGGCATTCAAATACACCCTGAGAAATTCTCAAATCAATCTATGGTCTCAAGTTTTGATTGGATTGATTCTAATTGAAATCGGGACTGGTATCGGAATGGCTTATTTTGGCATTCCGGCATTTCTTCAGCCTATACATTTACTGTTGGGTTCTCTGATTATTGGGGTTGAAGTTATCTTAATCCTGCAACTCAGAGATCAAAGACAGTATCAATTAAATAAAAGTAGAATATGAGGACAGTTGAAGTAACTGACCATGCTAATAATTTCATCCTGGGAAGGATT
Source organism: uncultured Limnohabitans sp. (assembly GCA_964521585.1). Lineage (GTDB taxonomy): Bacteria > Bacteroidota > Bacteroidia > Cytophagales > Cyclobacteriaceae > Algoriphagus. Next base: position 14,557 of record CAZFSC010000051.1, on the reverse strand, counting down.
AAAGCTTACTCTGAATTATTGAAATTCAGGCTTTCTGCTTTGGTCACATTCTCTGCGGTTTTCGGTTATATACTTGGGGATCGTGGGGTTTCATTTGGATGGCCTGCATTCATAGGCTTAGCCGTAGGTGGCTTCCTGATCAGTGGAGCTTCCGGGGCTGCCAATGAGATTATGGAACGGGATCTGGACAAGCTGATGAAGCGAACCCGAAATCGTCCGCTTCCTCTTAATACAATTTCCTTACAGGAGGCATATCTGTTTACCACGCTTATTGCGTTTCTGGGGATTTCGTTGCTTTGGATCTTTACAAATCCGCTTACTACAGGATTAGGGATCTTGAGTATGATTCTTTATGTATTTGTCTACACTCCGTTGAAAAGAGTAGGACCGATCGCAGTACTGGTAGGGGCTATTCCTGGTGCTATGCCACCGCTATTGGGTTGGACAGCAGCAACAGGAGCTATTTCTTATGAGGCATTGATTATTTTCGGAATTCAGTTCATTTGGCAGTTCCCGCATTTCTGGGCAATAGCCTGGGTTTCTGATGAGGATTACAAAGCTGCAGGATTTAAGCTATTGCCTAGCGGTGGCGGTAAAGATTTGAACACTGCAGTTCAGATAATGATCTACACGCTTTTCCTTCTTCCTTTGGGCTTACTCCCAAGTTATTTTGGATTGACTGGATTGAATTCAGGGATTGTCGCAACTGTTTGTGGTGTACTTTTCCTTGCGCAAACTTTCTCCTTGATGCGTGATTGTTCGCAAAAATCGGCTTTGAAGATTATGTTCGGCTCTTTTCTGTATTTGCCGATTGTGCAGATTGCATACTTACTTGACAAACTACCTTGATCATGGAAAAAGAACTCAAATACGTCGATCTGGTAGAGCAGCCCATATCCATGCATCCCAAAAAGTTTGCATTATGGCTGTTCATGGTCACCGTAGTGATGATTTTTGCCGCCCTAACCAGTGCATATATCGTGCGACAGGCGGAAGGCAATTGGCTGGAATATCAGCTTCCTGATATTTTCTATTATACTTCAGGTATAGTCATTATTTCCAGTGTATTCCTTCAATTTGCCTATTCTTCTGCCAAAAAAGACAATCTTTCAAATGTGAGGTTAGGCCTCATTGGAGCAGTTTTCTTTGGAATCGCTTTCTTGGTCGGACAATGGTACAGTTGGGTGGCTTTAGTAGACAGGGAAGTATTCTTTGTAGGCAATCCTGCAGGTTCTTTTCTTTACGTTTTCACAGGATTGCATGCTGCACACCTAATAAGCGGTGTGATATTTCTCATAATTGTATTAATTTCGACATTCAAATACAAGGTGCATTCCCAGGCGATGAATCGAATGGAAATGGCGACGACCTACTGGCATTTTCTTGGAGGATTATGGCTGTATTTGTTTATGTTTTTGCTTTTGAATCATTAAATTAAAACTCAGTACAAATCTATATTCTATGTCCGCGCATTCTACTCCTATTGAAGTAAGCTCGAAAAGAGGTGTTTGGGGAGGTGGTAACGAACCTTTCAAAGCCAGTTATGGAAAACTCATGATGTGGTTTTTCCTGCTTTCTGATATTTTCACTTTTGCCGCATTTCTGATTACCTACATAGCTATTCGGGTAAGTTACCCAGCTTATCAAGGAGCAGCCGAAACTTTTACAGGTTCAAATGAATATTGGCCAGTTCCCGAATTGGTGTTTGAAGCGTTGCCTTTTGTACATGGTGTTCACGCACCATTGATTTTCGTGGGTATCATGACTTTCATTCTCATCTCCAGTTCTGTGACAATGGTACTTGCGGTGGAAGCAGGCCACAGAAATGATCGGGATGATGTAGTGAAATGGATGCTTTGGACACTTTTGGGAGGTATTACCTTTCTGAGCTGTCAGGCCTGGGAGTGGAGCCACTTTATCCATGGTACGGACACAGGTACAGTGATGACCTATGTCAACAATCTGAATCAGGTGGTAACGGAGACAGTTTACGGCGCGAATCTTACTGTGAACGAATATGGACCAGCCTCCTTTGCCAATTTATTCTTCTTTATCACTGGTTTTCACGGTTTCCACGTCACAATCGGTGTATTCCTTCTATTCCTATGCTTCTATCAGGCAGCAGTGGGAGTTTATGACCGTAGAGGTCACTATGAAATGGTAGAGAAAATCGGTCTCTATTGGCACTTTGTGGACTTGGTTTGGGTATTCGTGTTCACCTTGTTCTATCTTATTTAAGGTTAAAAAATTATTGAGCTATGCAAATTCAAGACAATAAATCCACACTTAAGGTTTATCCTAAAGACAAGGAAAAAATAAAAAAAATCTGGAAGACCGCAGGAATACTACTTGCCATTACGGTGGTAGAATTCATCATGGCTTTTACGATGGATCGGGGTATTCTTCTTTATTTCCTCTTCATCGCATTGACGATCTGGAAAGCCAAATATATCATGATGGAATTTATGCATTTGGGTGACGAGGCAAAGCCTTTGTTTTATTCGATCATCGTACCATTGATTTTCTTGGTATGGCTAGTGATAGCCTTGGCCAAAGAAGGTGCTGATATATTTCTGTTACGCTGGTAAACCATAAAAATTCATAAAAAGAAGGTTGGAGTGTGACACTTCAACCTTCTTTTTTGTTGAGGATACAATGAGAGGATTAATATTACTGAAAGGCTTAGTGCTGGTTTGTATTTTACTCATACCGGTGCTCGTTTTCGTGTTTTTGAGAAGTTTCGGGAATAATACTTACGATATTCCGATTTTATTCGAGAAAGGTGTTGAAAATCCTTTTTTCGAATGTCCAATCGCGGATACTACACAGCATTATATCCCTGATTTCACCTTTGTCAACCAAGAGGGAGATTCGGTAGGGAGAGCAGACATGGAAGGTAAAATTACCATCGTGGATTTCTTCTTTACGTCATGTCCATCGATTTGCCCGATTATGTCGGATGAGATGGAGCGGGTGAATGATATGTTCCGTGACGAGGAGAAAGTACAGATCCTTTCGATCAGTATCGATCCGGAATTCGACACCCCCGAGGTCCTAAAGGAATACGCTGACAAACATAAAGCACAGGCTGGGAAATGGGATTTTCTGAGTGGAGGTAAAGAGGAAACCTATCAATTGGCCAAATGCGGCTTTATCCTGCCTGCCTTGGACGGGATGGGCGTACCTGATGATTTTGTCCACAGTGATAAATTTATCCTAGTTGACGAATTAGGAAGAATCAGGGGATATTATTCCGGAACAAATCGCGACGATGTTGACTTATTGATGTTAGAAGCTAAAGTGTTATTACATGCAAACAAGTAAAGTAGGTTTGCTCCAGGATGAGCAAAAAGTAAAGGGTTGGATCATTGGGATTTCAGTTTTGATTCCCATCGCAGTGGCGGTTTTGTTATTTATGCCTGCCAAGTTGCAACTGGGTACGGATCTAGTTTATTTCCTTCCCCATCTGAATGCGATTATCAATACTGCCGCGACAGTCGCCCTGATCGCCGGTCTGGTATTTATCAAGCAGAATAATATCGCCTATCATAGGGCATCAATGACCACAGCCTTTGTATTGGGAGCGATATTCCTGGTGTCTTACGTCATCTATCATGCCGCTGCAGAGAGCACTAGCTTTGGAGGTGAGGGCCTGATTAGACCGGTCTATTACTTCTTATTGATCACCCATATTGTGCTGGCTGCAGTTGCGTTATTCCCGGTTTTATTTGCTTATTACTACGGGTACACAGATCAACGGGAAAAACACCGAAAAGTGGTTAAATTTGCCTATCCGATTTGGTTGTATGTCACCGTGACCGGGGTCATCATTTATCTGATGATTTCACCTTATTACGTTCATTGATTTCAAAAAGTAAGTTCTGAGAACATATCTTCTGGAATTTATTGAAATCAACAAAACTGAATAAACTATGAAAAATTATTCAATCCGTCTGATACGATATTTCATCCTGGCATTGACTTTTGTTTTGGTGCAGACGACTTCCTATGCACAATGTGCCATGTGTCGCGCTTCTGTTGAAAACAATGTGAGCAACGGAGATACCAGCATAGGTGCAGGGCTCAACAGTGGAATCCTCTATTTATTCATCATGCCCTACCTGATGGCTGCTGTGATTGGCTTCTTTTGGTATCGGGCAGCAAAAAGGAAAAAAGCCAAACTCGCTATTCGCTAAACTATAAAAGAGCAAAGTTTGATCAGGGACTTTGCTTTTTTTATTTTACACGTCAATGAGCTATGAATCCCGCAGACTGATCATCTTGATCAGTGCTTTCTTGTTTCTTGTAGTACTTGTCTTGAATTTCTTTTTTTTTCAAAAAAGTGATGAGGAGACCTATCTGCATGATCTCCAAGAACGGGTGCAGGCTGTAGATCGAGAGTTTGATGAGGATTTTGTCCAAGTCCTTTTGGATTTCAGAGATATCGACAGCGTTAGCTTTACCAAGCTTTCTTCCACAGATTATTCCCATCCCTTTTTTATTCTTGACAAGTCGGGAGATCTGAAATATTGGTCAGATTTTTCACTTACCCTCGATTTTTCAAATGTCGATTTAAGTGAAGATTATCAGTTGCTAAAGGATCCCTATGGTACGTTGCTTCTCAAAATAAGACCCATTCGAAGAAGCGAAGTACAATACGTGATGGTTCAGGTCATCCGGCTGATTTGGCCCGGTAATATTGAAAATGACTACCTGATTACCGGCGCAAACCCAGAACTCTTTGGGAATAGCCGGGTCGAAATTTTTGCTCCGGAGGAAGATGCTGGCCTACCGGTCGTCAACCCAGCTGGAATCCCGCTTTTTAAAGCAAATTTTCTCTTAGGTTATGTCCCGGCAGGACGAATCATCAACGCCCCGATTTTGATTTTTTTTACTTCGGTTTTTTTACTCTATTTCTTGTTTTCATCCGATTTCGTCCTCAAAAAGTGGCGGAGAGGGCGTCGTTGGCAGGCCATTGGTTATGCGATTATCGTCTTACTTGCTTTTCGCCTGATTATGCTTCTGGTGGATTTTCCGGGAAGCTTTCTCAATATTGCGCTTTTCAATCCCAGTAATTACGCCTCCTCATGGCTCAATCCAAGTCTGGGAGACTTATTACTCAATACGCTTTGTGCCGTTTTCATATTTGGACTGATTATTTTCCAACTGGCTTCGAAGCAGATGCACGAGAAGATTCTGCTTTTGAAGGAACATACGGAGCAAAAGGTGTTTTTTGGCATCATCCTATTCATCAGTTCGTCCTGTCTGTACCTACTTTGGTTTTTGCCAAGAGACCTCATGCTCAATTCCCAATGGGCTTTGAATATTAGTTCTATTCCTTCTTTTGATTTGTTCAAAGGATTAAGTTTTATCATTCTTTTCCTCTGGGGAGCAGTGTATGTGCTTTTGACTTTCACATTGATCAGTTTGCTTCTTGAAGTCAGTCAAAGGAAAAGGCCTTATTACCTGATTGTCTTGGCAGTCGGTATTCCTGTTGCGCTAATTCTATTATTATCCTCTACCTGGGCAGTGGTAATTTGGATACTTCATCTGACATTCTTGTTTTTGGTGATCCGTCTCGAGTTGTTCCGCAATGTGTTCAGATTGGGTCTAGATACTTTTCTCACCTTTTTCTTTGCCTGTCTGATTTCTGCGATCATTGCCGGAATCAGTATTTTTCAGACAGAAAAGTTTCAATTGGTCCAGTCCAAATCCCGTTTTGCTACCCAAAACCTGATTGAAAATGATGTTATGACGGAATTCTTTCTGGGAGAGATTTTTAACCGTATCCAGAATGATCTATTCATCCAGAACCGGATTTCAGATCCGCTTTTTTCCAAAGAACCGATAGAAACCAAAATCCGAAGGATTTATCTGGACAATTATTTCGATCAGTTTGAGGTACAGGTGAGGATTTTTTCTTCCGGAGGGCAACAGGTATTAGGTCCGCCCGAGAGCAAATCCCTGGAAAAATTAAGGTTGGAATACATCAAGAGTGATTATGCCACAAGTGTTCCAGGACTTTATTTTTTAAGGGGAAATGAAGTCAATGTGGGAAACCGATTTATTTCATTTATCCCGGTAACCCGAGACGGTACACAGCTCGGAACAGTTTTCCTGGAACTGAATCAGCTCCGGATTCAACCGAGTAGCGTCTATCCTAAATTACTACTTGATAAAAAATACAGTGAAAAGTTAGATCCAATCCGATACGATTATGGCGTATTCAAAGATAATTCCCTGATCCGAAGCTCAGGTTCATTCAATTTTCAGCAGCTTAACATAGAGGCTTTGATTGACCGGCCCTCGTTTTTTAATGAGGGTGTTCATAGTGCGGGATATCATCATTTCGGGATTCAGAATGGCGAGGAGGTAATCGTGATCTCTTCGCCCAACAATACGGTTTCGCACTTTTTCGGAAATATTTCACTTTTTTTCGTGGCCTTCGTTTTTCTCACTTTTTTTACGATTCTGATCAATACGCTACTCAAAGGTTATCGAAGATTCGAATTCAATTATTCCACCAAGCTGCAGCTTTATCTGAATTTCGCTTTCTTTTTCCCGATCATCATCATCAGTATCATCACGATTGGCTTGCTCGCCAACAGTTACCGAGAAGATTTGGATAGACAATATATTCAGAAAGCAACTTTGATCCGCGGTAATTTAGGTTCTTTTCTGAATAACCAGGAGCCCGAGAAAGTCCCAAATGATTTACTTACCGAGGAGGTTAATAGCCTGGCAAATACCATCGCAAGTGATATCCACCTCTATAAAAATGAAGGCTTTCTTGTCACGACTAACCGACCCAATATCTTCGATAAAAAAATCCTCTCGCCACTAATCAATCCAAGGGCTTTGGCGGAAATTGAGGAAAATGGTCAGAATCAGTTTTTGGCCAAAGAACAAATCGGAAAGCTGAGTTTCAAATCAGTCTATCTGGCCATTCCCTCCTCTGGCAGCAAAGCTAATCTTGGAATTTTGGCGGTACCGTTTTTTGAATCTGAGGCTGAATTGAATTCCTTGATTGCAGATGTTCTGAGCAATATTTTTAATGCGTTTGTCATCATCTTCATCCTGTTTTTGGTGGTTTCCTATTTTGTCTCGACCAATCTTACTTTTCCTTTTAAATTGCTGACGCAAAAACTGAAAGCTACCAATCTTGAGAATAACGAACCTATGTACTGGGGTTCTAAGGATGAAATCGGATTGTTGGTCAATGAGTACAACAACATGCTCTATAAACTGGAAATGAGTAAGAAAGTACTGGCCTCCACTGAGAAAGAATCTGCCTGGCGTGAAATGGCAAAGCAGGTGGCCCATGAAATCAAGAATCCTTTGACTCCGATGAAGCTCACCTTGCAGCATTTACTCCGGTTGGAGAACGATGGAAGACTCGATGATGCAGATAAACTTAAAAAGTCTCTCGAGACCTTGATTCATCAGGTCGATGCCCTGAGCGGGATCGCATCTTCCTTTTCCACATTTGCTAAAATGCCGCTGCCGAAAAATGAATACATGAATTTCAAATCGGTACTCAACAAGGTATTGGAGCTTTTCAAAAACAACCAGCAGGTTGATCTCATAGTACAGGATGATTCCTTTACCGAAAATATCCCGATTATTGGGGATGACAAATTGTTTGGAAGAGTGATTTCCAATCTGATTATCAATGGAATTCAATCGGTGCCAGATGGACGAAAGCCAATAATCCGAATCTGGCTCTGGATGACTGATGAGGCTGTTTTCTTGGAAATCACCGATAATGGCAAGGGAATATCCCCTGAGTTGCGTGATAAGATCTTTATCCCAAATTTCTCTACCAAATCCACCGGGTCTGGATTGGGGCTGGCAATCGCGAAAAGTGGGGTAGAGACTGCCGGAGGTAAGATATGGTATGAAACCGAAATCGATAAAGGGACGACCTTTTACCTTACCTTTCCATTAATCAGATAATTATCGCTTTTTGTTACCTTGAAGTCAAAAGCCAATTCAGATGGATAAGCGAGTTTGGGTAGTTTCTTGGTTTTTAATTTTGGGTACATTTTCCCTGGCAAATGCGCAGGAGAAGTGTCGCTGGTTTTCAGGAAATTATTTTTTAGAACCCACCGAGCTGGATTCCCTTTCTGCAGTAAAAGAGAGTATTCGTGTGAAGGATGGAACAGGGAAAAGTTATGAATTTCGGTTTGACCTCAATAAGAATTTATTGAAAGTGGAATTTGAAGAGGGAATAATTCCTGATTCGGTTCAGGTTTGCTATCGGACCTTCAGCCTCCGATTTGACGCCCCTTTCGCCAGGCGAACTCTGATGACGGATTACGATTCCATGGCCCGATTCAAGGACGCTCAAATGGCTAATTTGCCTGCTTTTGATTTTCGGGAGCAACTTTTTCCTAATACAGATCTTTACAAAAGCGGAAGTCTCACCCGGGGAATTTCCTTCGGCAATACGCAGAATGTCTTTGTCAATTCTGCCTTAAACCTTCAATTGGAAGGAGCGATTTCTGAAAATATGAATATCCGAGCCAGTATCACGGATCAAAACGTACCCTTCCAACCTGAGGGAAATACCCAGCAAATCCAGGATTTTGACAATGTACTGATCGAACTCTACAACGATGATTTCAATCTGTCTGCTGGTGATGTGGTATTGAAACAGCGGAACTCAGAGTTTCTCCGCTATTATAAAAATGTACAGGGGCTTCAGTTTACTTCAGATTACAAACTTAATGACAAATGGAAAGCAAGTTCTCAGGGTTTTGCTTCGATAGCTAAGGGGAAATTCGCTTCCATACAATTGCCCGTACTTGAAGGTACGCTCGGGCCTTATCGGATAAGTGGACCAAACAATGAACGGTTTGTGATCATCATGGCCAATTCTGAACGGGTATTTTTGGATGGGCGCCTTTTGCAGCGAGGTTTTAATGAAGACTATGTGATTGATTACAACCAGGCGGAGATCACCTTTACCCCTAAAATCCTCATCACGCAGTATTCCAGAGTACGTATCGACTTTGAATATGCAGAGCGAAATTATAGCCGCTCGATTCTTGGTGCCAATCATCAGCAAAGCAATGGAGTATTTGACGTGTATCTGAATTACTATCAGGAAAAGGATAATCGAAATCGTCCTCTTTTTACAGATTTTTCACAACAGGAACTCGCGCTTCTTGCTGCTGTAGGTGACGATACAGAATCGGCTTTGATCCCGAGGATTGACAGTGTGGCTTTTGATCCAAACCGGATCCTCTACCAAAAAGTCGTTGAGGAGCTTCCAAACGGAGAACTGTTGACGTATTACCGCTATTCCAATAATCCGGAAGTTGCTTATTTCGCCCTTTCTTTTTCACAGGTAGGACAGGGTCTGGGAGATTACCGGAGATCCACTCAGCTTTCCAATGGAACGGTCTTCGAATATGTCCCCCGCATCGATGGGCAGCGACAGGGGGATTACTCCATTCTCACCCAATTGCCAGCCCCTGGAAGTAAGCGGATGATGACGGCGGGTACCCGGGCCAAACTGAGTGAGTATGAAAAGACCTATACGGAAATTGCACTCTCCTCCACAGACGAAAACTTGTTCTCGGAAATAGGGGATTCAGATAATCAAGGGCTGGGCTGGAAGCTGGGATTCATTTCGGAAGGTAGGAGTACTAACCTCTTTAAAGACTATGAAATGAAGGGGTACACTGAATTTGAATACAATTCTGCCAATTTCAGTTTCATTGATCGGTTCCGCTACATCGAGTTTGACCGGGATTGGGGAGTGAATCAAGTCGATCTGCAGAGGTCTGCCGCAGAACGCTTTTTTCGGGCAGGTTTGGGATTTGAAAAAGACAATTGGAACCGCTTCAATTATTCGATTTTTACCCGTAATCGGCAAAGTATTATCGATGGTACACAGCACACCGCGAATTGGAATATTGAATTGATGCGGAAGCTTAGGCTACGCCAGGAGTTTTTCAGACTGAATAATGAACTCGACAGCCTCAATTCGGATTGGACACGCTACCTGGCCAATGTCAGTTATAATTCTAAAATCTTGGTTCCCGGCTATCAGTTTTCTCTGGATCAAAATGCCCTTCGAAAAGCTGAGACGGATTCAGTGATCAGCACTGCCATGAATTTCAAGGAGCATTTGATTTTTTTGCGAAGCAATGATTCGCTTTCCTATTCTTTTTTGGCCGATGTTGCCTGGAGGGAAGATAAGGCACCATTTGCCGGAGAATTTCAGAAGGATACCAAGGCTTTCACTTCCAATTTTACTTTCAGAAAGCAATGGACACAGCATAGCCTGAGTTCGACATTTACCTACCGCGAACTGGAATACCTGCAACGTGATCTGGAGACCGAACTGACAGTGCTAGGAAAAATAGATTATCAAGGCAGCTTATGGAAGAATGCGGTCCGGAATGATGTCAGCTATGCGATCGGAAATGGTAGGGAATTGCAGCGGGAGTTTGTTTTTCTGCCTGCGCCAAATGGAGATGGTACGCATACCTGGCGCGATGACAACGGAGATGGAGTGCAGCAGCTGAACGAATTTTACCTGGCTATCAATCCCGAAGAGAAGCAATATATCAAGATTTTCGTGCCAACAGACACGTATATCCAAGCCTATACCAGTATTTTGAATTATCGATTACAGGCCAGATTTCCGGATAGCTGGAAGGAAGCTGCAGGTCTGAAGGCTTTTCTGCATAAGTTTTCGAATACCACCAGCTTGAGCGTGGAAAAAAAGGTAACCTCTGACGATTTCAAAGACAGAATCAATCCTTTTTTAAGCAATATCAATCGGAATGAGATCATTTCGCTGCGCCAGGTCATCCGCAGTAGTTTTTTCTTCAATCGGGCGGCAGCCAATTATGGATTTGACCTCTCGCTCTTTGATTCGCAGTTCAAACAATTGCTTTCCGGAGGCTTTGAGGATCTGATTCAAAAGGACTGGAAGCTCAATAGCAGATACACGTTTAATGGGCAAACTACGCTTCGGATCATTGCAGGCACTGGTAAGCGAAGTTCAGCATCTGATTTTTTAGACAACAGGAATTATACTATCCAACAGAATCAGTTAGGTCCTGAATTTGCCTGGCAGCCAAGTTCTTTTTTCAGAACTACCGCTACCTATTCATTTACCAAAAAGAAAAATCTTCAGAATATAGAATTTGAAGAGACAGCCAAGGTCCATGAAGTTGGCCTGGATTTGCGCTATGCAAAAGCCATCCGGACTACGTTGACCGGAAATTTAAAACTGATTCAAATCAATTATAACGGTCAGGTCAATTCTCCGGTAGGATATGAAATGCTGCAGGCACTTACTCCTGGCACCAATATTATCTGGAATCTAAACTGGCTTCAAAAAATTGGAGAGGGGCTTCAGATGAATTTGGTTTATGAAGGTCGAAATTCCCAAGGATTGGATCGGATTGTGCATCTGGGACGAATGCAAGTTTCCGCACTGTTTTAACAAAAAAATGTAACTTTGCTCCAGCTAGATAGTTGTCATACTAACTATTAAACTACTAACCAAATGAGCAAAAGTATCCTCGTCACCGGAGGCACCAAAGGAATAGGGAAGGCAATTATTTTACGCTTCGCCAAGGAAGGATTCGACATTTTTACCTGTTCCAGAAATTCGGAAGAACTTGAAAACCTCAAATCGGAGCTTGAACGTGATTTTCCGGGAATCAGGGTTTTTGTCAAAAAGGCTGACCTTTCCAATAAAAAGGAGGTAATCGATTTTGCAGAATCTGTGAAGCAAAATGGGATACCTGATGTACTTGTAAATAATACCGGCGTTTTTCTCCCTGGGGCCATTCATAATGAACCGGAGGGGAATTTTGAGTTGATGATGGAGACCAATCTTTTTTCAGCATATCACCTAACCCGGGCTTTTGTGCAGGAAATGATCGCCAGAAAATCTGGCTATATATTCAGCATGGGATCCATTGCCGGCACGACAGCCTATCCCAACGGCGGAAGTTATGCCGTTTCCAAGTGGGCCATGCTAGGCATGACCAAATGCCTTCGGGAAGAGTTGAAACCGCATCAGATCAAAGTGACCTCGATCCTTCCGGGAGCCACTTATACCGCGAGTTGGGAAGGTTCGGATTTGCCTCAAGAGCGATTCATGAAATCAGAAGATGTGGCTGAATGCGTTTGGGGAGCCTATAACCTTTCTCCTCAATCTGTTGTTGAAGAATTAATCATTAGACCTCAATTGGGCGATATTTAAGTATTTATGGAGCCATTCATCAAGAGTTTAGATCAGATTTATTGCGATAGCCTCACCCGATATTCCCGCCGGAAAACAGTCCCCGTTCAAATCGGAGACGTAGTCATCGGAGGGGACAATCATATCGTGGTACAATCCATGACCACCGTCGATACCATGGATACGATGGGCTCGGTGGATCAGAGTATCCGGATGATCGAGAGTGGCTGCGAATTGATCCGGATCACAGCACCAAGTATTAAAGAGGCCGAAAATCTCAGGAATATCAAAAATGAGCTTCGCAAAAGAGGCTACCAGACTCCTCTGGTAGCAGATATTCACTTCACTCCAAACGCAGCTGAGGTCGCTGCCAGAATCGTCGAAAAAGTACGGGTCAATCCTGGAAATTATGCCGATAAGAAGAAATTTGAAGTCATTGAATATACAGATGCCAGCTATCAGGAAGAACTTGATCGAATCCAGGAGCGGTTTCTTCCCTTGGTAAAAATCTGTAAGGAAAATGGTACTGCGATGCGAATCGGGACCAATCATGGTTCCCTTTCGGACCGGATCATGAGCCGCTATGGCGATACACCGCTTGGAATGGTAGAATCCGCTTTGGAATTTCTCCGAATCTGCGAAGATGAAAATTACCATCAGATCGTGATTTCCATGAAGTCCTCCAATACGCAGGTAATGGTGCAGGCCTATAGGCTATTGGTTCAAAAGCTGAATGAAGGTGGGTTCAAACCTTATCCTCTTCATCTTGGAGTGACCGAGGCAGGCGAAGCTGAAGATGGCCGGATCAAGTCCGCCGTGGGAATCGGAACCCTTCTGGAAGATGGTCTGGGAGATACGGTCCGTGTATCCTTGACAGAAGATCCCGAATTTGAAGCACCGGTCGCCAAAGCCTTGATTGACCGATATACCAACCGGGCCGGGCACCAGCCGATCCCGGAAATTGATCATTATCCGATCCATCCTTTTGACCATGTCAAGCGGGAGACTCAGGAAGTTTACAATTTTGGAGATCATAATGTCCCTAGGGTAGTCACGGATATTTCTAAAATCGATGCGATCACGCCCAAGGAAATGAAGCAGGTCGGTCACTTTTACCTGCCTGAACTGGACAAGTGGAAGATGAATGATCAAGGGTGTGACTATGTCTATTCAGGCAAAAATCCCATTCCATTTATGCTTCCAAATGGGATGAAAGAAATCCAGGATCTTGAAATATGGCAAAAAAGTCTAGACCGAAAGAATAAATTCCCCCTGTTCGATCTGGAATCTTTTCAAAAAGCCAGGGACTTTCATCCAGAATTGAATTTTCTAGAAATCGAAGATACGCAGATCAAGGAAGCGATTCAGGCTATAGAAAACCGCAAAGACACCGTGTTGATTTTGAAGACTTCCAATAACCATTCGATGCCTGCCTTGCGACGCGCAATCGTGAGTTTGATGAATTCGGCTTCCAAAATACCCGTGGTCCTGAAAGTGAGTTATCCGAATCAAACTGCTGACGAAACCATGCTATATGCTGCTACCGACGTGGGAGGCTTGTTGATAGATGGATTGGGAGACGGAATTTTTATTTCTCTGGAAAAGGCAAAAACTTCGGGTAGGGAGGAAATATTGGATCAGATTAAACTTCACAATGCCACAGGTTTTGGAGTCTTGCAAGCCGCTAGAACCCGCATGTCCAAGACGGAATATATCAGCTGTCCTTCCTGTGGACGAACGCTCTTTGATCTACAGGAAACCACGGCTATGATCCGGAAGCGGACTGACCATCTGAAAGGAGTAAAAATCGGAATCATGGGCTGTATCGTCAATGGACCGGGAGAAATGGCGGATGCGGATTTCGGATACGTTGGGTCAGGAAAAGGAAAAATTACCCTTTACAAAGGAAAAGAAGTGGTCAAGCGATCCGTTCCTTCCGAGCGGGCAGTGGATGAACTTATCGAGATCATCAAAGCAGACGGCATGTGGAATGAACCGGAAGAAATCTAAGAAAGAAGCGAGTTTAAAGTAGGAAAGCTAAAAATTCCTTTCCGACAGAAATTCAAATAGGATCTATTCTGAAGGGTTAAAAGCATTCATCATCCCAGCTGTGCCCCATTGATATTTATCGCTTCTATTATCAATCAAAATAAACCAATTGATTACTCAATCTGTTAATCCGACAAACAGTCAAATCATGTCAAAATCTGAAGATAAAAATAAAGTAGAAGAGTTTTTCAAGCTGGGAGAAGTGGGCAACTACTTTCTCAATGTCTTCAAAAAGCCAGATCCCGATAAAAAGTCCAACTTCAACCTTCGAATGATGCACGGCATCAATAAGAT
>CAZFSC010000050.1:0-21986 GCA_964521585.1 uncultured Limnohabitans sp. | reverse complement strand
ATTGGACATTTCGACTCTGACTCCCGGGAACTATTTGGTACTTCTGGAATCCACCGACCACAAAATTTTTATTGGCAGATTCATCAAGCAATAAAAAAAGACTCAAAGTTTACCTTTGAGTCTTTTTCGTGGTTTTTATTTTATTTGAAAGCTTGAATCCCCGTAATTTCATTGCCTAAGATGAGCAGATGAATATCGTGTGTTCCCTCATAAGTCACTACTGATTCCAGATTCATCATGTGTCGCATGATCGGATAATCACTTGTAATTCCCATGCCTCCATGAATTTGTCGGGCTTCCCGGGCTATGTTCAGAGCCATTTCTACGTTGTTTCGCTTAGCCATGGAGATATGAACTGTACGGGCAGTTCCGTCATTCATCATTTTACCGACTTTCCAAGCTAGCAATTGAGCTTTGGTGATTTCAGTAAGCATTTCTGCCAATTTCTTTTGAGTCAGCTGAAATCCTGCAATTGGTTTTCCAAACTGGATCCGCTCAGCTGCATATTTTCTTGCTGATTCGTAGCAATCCATCGCTGCACCGATTGCTCCCCAGGCAATTCCAAATCTTGCGGAGTCTAGACACATCATCGGTGCACCTAGACCGGATTTTCCCGGAAGGAGATTTTCCTTTGGTACTTTTACATTGTCAAATACCAATTCTCCGGTGCAAGAGGCTCTGAGCGACCATTTTCCATGAGTTTCAGGAGTAGAGAATCCTTCCATTCCACGTTCTACAATCAATCCATGAATCCGACCTTCTTCATTTTTTGCCCAGACTACAGCGATATCAGCTTTTGGTGAATTTGATATCCACATCTTGGCTCCATTCAATAAATAATGATCCTCCATATCCTTGAAGTTGGTCACCAAGCCACTTGGGTTTGAACCATGGTCAGGCTCTGTCAGTCCAAAACAGCCCAAATACTCGCCAGAGGCAAGCTTTGGAAGGTATTTTTTTCGCTGTTCTTCAGAACCAAATTTATAGATCGGATACATTACCAAAGAACCTTGGACAGAGGCAGTAGATCGCATTCCTGAGTCGCCACGCTCGATTTCCTGCATAATCAGTCCATAGGAAATATAATCCAATCCTCCTCCGCCGTATTCGCTGGGAATCTGCGGTCCGAAAGCTCCCACATCGCCAAATTTTTTTACGATATCCTCTGGAAAATATGCCTTCTGAGCCCAATCTTCGATGTAAGGAGAAATCTCCTTCTTCACAAAATCTCTGATCGAACTTCGGATTAATTTATGCTCCTCAGTCAATAAATCGTCCAAATCGAGAAAGTCCACGCCTTCGAATGTGTCTTTTTTCAAAGATTTATGGATTTCAGTCGCTTCCATGATATTTTGGTTTATAAAATTGAATCAATGATTTTTGTCTGGCCAGCTAGTGCTATCGACCTTTCGAAGTAAATAGATTGGCCTCTAAAAAACTACCTTTTTCACTAAAAAAGTCTCCATGGATGAGTCTCGATTTGACCCAAAAATTTTAGATAAAATTCACCAGCTTGAAGAAAAATTTAAAGCTTCCGGCCAGGATATGCTCTCCTATTTAGAAGGTTTGCTTTATGCTGATTACCTAACCTATTGGGAGTATATTAATCTGGATGTGTTGCTTTCGTTACAGCAACCCAAGACCAGCTTCAAGGATGAAAAAATATTCATCATATACCATCAGATCACGGAGTTGTATTTCAAACTCATCATCTCCGAAATGGAGCAGATCGCTGAAAAAGATCCCATCACAGAGATTTTTTTCAAAGAAAGGATGGAGCGCATCCTCATGTATTTTGACCAATTGATTTCTTCTTTTGCGGTGATGTGGAAGGGGATGGAACGGGATCAATTTCTGAAATTCAGGATGTCTCTTCTTCCTTCGAGTGGTTTTCAAAGTGCCCAGTACCGGGAAATCGAGCTGATGGCCACAGATGCTTTTCATCTGGTGAGTCATAGTAAGCGAAGTGAATTTGATTATCACTCACCGGCCGATGATATTTTTGAGCATTTGTACTGGCAGCAGGGTGCGATTGAATTGGCTTCTGGTCAAAAAACTTTAACCTTGAAAAATTTTGAGCAGAAATACGGTAAAAAACTCATGGAAGTGATCGAAGATTACCGCCGTAAAAATCTCTGGCAAAAATACATGGAATTGGATCAGCATTCTGATGAGATGATCGAGTTGATGCGGAAGTTTGATTTGAAAGCCAACGTCTATTGGCCTTTGGCCCATTATAAGTCTGCAGTGCGCTATCTTCAGCGGGATCCCGTGGATATTGCTGCTACTGGCGGAACCAATTGGCAGAAATATCTTCCTCCTCGATTCAAAAAAGTTATTTTTTTTCCGGAACTCTGGTCTGAAAAAGAAAAAGAAGAGTGGGGCAAAGGCTGGGTAGTCAAAGAAATATTTGGTGAGGAATAAAAGGCTTTTTTGCTTGTAGGGTTAAAAAAAAAATGGCTTCCGGTAAATAAATCCGGAAGCCATTTTGATAAGATGACTAATTAACTATTAGTATCTAAAACATAAGGAGTATTTTCAAGTTGACATTTTGAAGAAATATCCTCCAGTTCTTTTCGATATTGGGCGAGATCAGCCTCTTTTTTACGTAGTTCTAGTTCCAAATCTTCCAACTGTTTTGTGTCTTCTCCAGTCCATCGAGCCATTTGCATTCGGTTTGTCAGATCGTTCAAGACTTCGGAAGAGGTTTGCCAATCACGAAGAAAAATCTCCATGGCATTATGCATCCGTTCGAGCTCAGCCTCGCAAGTGGTATCCTGGCCTTCCACAGTAATGTTGATATTTGCCGAAGGCTCCTCGGGACCCACGACCCGGCGGACCAACATGAGTTTAGTCCCAATTTCTTCATTTAATGCAGTGGCTTCATCGGAAGTGTTTTTCCATTCACCGACTATTCTGCTCAGGTCGTTTTCCACTGTTTCGCTTGGTCCGCAACTGATTACTAGAGCCAAAATAGTTAGACTTAATAGTATCCTTTTCATAATAGTTTGAATTTAGGTTTGTAAATATTTATTTCTCGATTTGTTGCAATAGTTCCTCCATTTGAGCAATCTCTTTTTTCTGGGTCTCAATGATCTGAATTGCCAGTTCTTGTACTTTTGGGTCAGTGATATCCGCTTCCATACTGGTGAGGATTGCTGAAGAATGATGGGGTATCATCGCTTTCATATATTGTCGATCTGAGATTCCCCACTGATTTCTCAAGCCTAGTAATGAAATCAGAAAAATGAAAACGGCCGCAGCCGAAATAGCCCAGTTGTAATTTCTATTAAGATACATGTCCTTCATAATGATTAGTTTAAGTAATGCCATAGGGCTTACCATCAACATAGCCATGTAAAATCTCGTCTTGCTCAGCCACACATGGTCGGAATTGGCGACATTGAGAAACATCACTCCGTACATCACAAAAAATGAAGCCGTGAGCATTAGCAGTAATTTCAAATAATTAGAATGATTCATCAGGTTAGATTTTGTTGGAACAGATAGTCCTAAAAAGTCCAAGAACCATTCCAGCAAGGAGGATTACCTCGTGGTTATCAATCTGGAAGAATCTATCGATAGCTTGGTAGCCCGATTAAACAGGGAAATTTTGCAAAGCGAAATTCTCGGCGTTGTTGTAGCAAAAATCATCAACCAATCTTTCGCAATCTTCGCGGCTTTCTAGATGTGCCAAATATGTTTTATTTTTTTCTTTGCGGGCTTGATCGATTTCAAAGACCAGGTTATTCGAAAAGATTTCAAATTCAAGTGCAGTAGGATAATAATCTGTCGGATCAATGAGTCCTTCGAAGTCTGTTCCGATTGTCATTGATTTCCAAATTTGAGCTTTTTCGGATTCGTTTAGCCGCCCGTTTTCATAAACTCCCTGCACTATGCCTTCTATATTTTCCCAAAGAAGCTGGATCCCATTTCGGTTGGTTCCCTTATCTTTTTTCGTGATTCCCAAAATCCGCTGGTCAAAAGACAGCCCGAATATCCCTCTTGTTTTCAAAATTATTTCGATGTCTTCATTGCAGACATTGATGTTCCAGGCATTGAATTTTCCCGTTTTGGGATCGGTATAATCATCCACCTCACATTCGTAATTGTCAATCAAATCCTGCAACCTGTCCATGCCCGAATAACCGCAATGGGAAGCGATCACGGGGATCCGATCTCCATTCATCAAGCAGGGTAATATGATTTCTTCGTAATATTCTTTGCGGGATAAGGCACTCATGTGCTTGATATCGATAAGGATTCGATACCCGAGTGTTGGGTCCCGCTCCAGGTTCTTATTCAGGCCCAAGAGTTCTCTTACGATTCTTCTTCCATTGTTATTGAAGCCTTTGTTCAGATTTCTGGATTGGTTCAGGAGGATTTTTCCTTTGTCAGGAATCGAATGTGCATGACCGCAGAGCCGATTATTGAAATGATGTGCAAAAGTGATAAAGAAAACGGGGACCTCCCATTCCTGCTTGAGATAATGGACTCTGCGTGAAAGTTCGGCTACTGAAGCCCGGTCGCTTCCCAAGGCATGTGCGCCTTCTATGGTTAGGATCATGGTGATTTCCTCATCATCTTTCAGAGATTTGGTCAGTTCCTCCCGATTTTTAGGAATGAAATAGCGGGCCTTTTCAGCGATCAGTTCATTTTTGAATTCCTTGGATCGTTTGAATTTATTTTCAAAAAGTCGTCGGATCACCCCTGATGTGTGGATTTCATTTTTTTTGATGGTCTTCCCCGAATCGATCAAAACAAAATCTTTTTCTTGCTGAAGCGACTCCCAATAGTCGTATGTGTTGGATTGGAAATGATCTACAGTGGCTTTTGGAATCCGCATGTAAAAAGTCTGAATAAGATCCCTGAGCGGTAGATGATGGGAAGTAGTAGTTCCGATCAAAATGTGCAAAAGATCAATAGAATCTATTTTATCGATGCCCCGCACAAATTGGCGCTCCAGTGGATAAAGCGAATTGAAAGTCAGCCGAACGTTTCCATTCCAGGCCTTGACCAAATCCTCCTGAGAATAAGAGGCTCCCATTTTCCCTTTCAGGTAGCCTTTCCGGTTTGAGGCGATTACTGTCCAGGGCGTAAATAACCCCTTTTTTTCAAATTTCTTTTGCTTGACCTGAAAATGAAAATGAGCCCGCATATGGTTGTGGCAGTGGAGATCTGAGAATTTTCTGGACATGGTTATACTTTTAAAAATTTTGAAATAAAAAATCCTCAGCTTATCAGCTTGGTAGAAGCGAGAGGATAGGAATCAATCAAATCCTGATAAATAATTTCAAAATTATAATGCTGAAAAACAAATCTAAATACTCATCTCACTGAGAAGAAGGCAAGTGTACAATCCGACATTAACAAATTGAGAATTTTAAAAAGAGGGATAAATTTTTTCCTGATTCTGATGCATTTTTGAAAAGAATGAATTCTCAAAAACATTTTCAACTCGAGTTTCAACAAACAAAACTGTTTCTTAAATCCTTTCATAACCACTTCAAACATGTTTAACCGAAGAGACTTTATCAAAACAATCGGATTTACCACTGGCGTAGTCGGATTAGGAGGAAGTTTATTTGCTGGGCAGTCTAGCCAAGCGGATTTATTGCCTCCTGTTTTCACCCCAATTCGAATTCGGGGTAAAGTAAGTGCAGGAGGAATCGGAATCAATCGGGTGGCTGTTTCTGATGGTCGTTCGGTCACAATGACAAATTCCTCCGGTGAATTTGAATTGAATTCAAGCTCCGATCGGGATTTTGTATTTGTTTCTATGCCTTCAGGTTATAAAATCAAAAAGCAGACGAATGGATCCGCAGATTTTTTTCAAAAAATCGATAAAAGTAAGGCAGATCAGAATTGCTATTTTAATCTTGAAAAGACAGAAACAAGTGATAGCAATCATCACTTTTTGCTTTTGGCAGATACACAGATTCAAAATGAGTTTGAAGCAAATCAATTGCTTACAGTTACCGGCCCAGATGTGAAGGCAACCATTAATTCCCTCAATGATCCAAATATTTTTGGAATAGGCTGCGGGGACCTGGTTTATGACCGACTTGAACTTTTCAAAGAATACAATCAATCCATCCAAAACTATGGCATTCCCTTCTTTCAGGTAATTGGCAATCATGATATGGATTTTGGTGTAAGATCCGATGCCTGGAGCAATCAAACCTTCAAAAGTCATTTTGGCCCAAACTACTATTCCTGGAATCGGGGAGAAATCCATTATGTGGTGTTGGATGATGTGTTTTACTTAGGGACAAGTTCCAAGTACATCGGTTACCTCGCTGAGGAGCAATTGGCTTGGTTAGAGCAGGATTTAGCACAGGTAGAAAAAGGTAAAACCGTAGTCATATCACTGCATATTCCCACCTTTACCGGTGCAGTTCGTAGATATCCTGAGCGGGATGTATTGGGAGTAACAGTCAGTAACCGGGAACATCTATACCGAATTTTAGAAGGATATCAAGCCCATATTCTCTCTGGTCATACCCATTTCAATGACAATATGATTCATGGACATATCTATGAACACTGTCACGGAACAGTATGTGGTGCCTGGTGGTCAGGCCCTATCTGTTACGACGGTACACCGAATGGGTATGGAATCTATGAAGCTAAAGGTTCTGAACTACGATGGCAATATAAGGGTACGGGCCTGGATGTCAATGAACAGTTTCGGGTCTACGATGAGGGATATCATCCTGACTTCAAAGATGCAATGAGTGTGAATTGTTGGAATTTTGATCCTTCTTGGGAGATTAGTTGGTTTGAAAATGGAATCAAAAATGGTACTCCCATGCAAATTGTAGCTGTGGACCCTTGGAGCATTGAGCTTCATTTGGGTCCGGAACTCCCCGCTAGAAGACAATGGGTGGAACCTCAGCTAACTGATCATATGTTTTTCTTCAAGCCTGAGGACAAATCCAATTTGGTGGTAGAGGCAAAGGATAGATTTGGAAACGTGTATTCAAAAAAGGTATAAGTCTAAGAATAAACTTCTTTTTTATTCCAATAGTCTTGTGTTAATAATAAGTAAGGATAGGTTGTTAAATTCCTATTAATTCCGATCCTAGAGGAGGAATCGGGGGAAGTTTCCTAAGAAATAGAAGAGTTTTTAAGGCATTTGCTCTGCATCTTGGCCGGCTTATATATCTTTCGGAAAACTTCTGGACACTATGAACATCCAACGCTGCAAAAACTATGAAGAAATGAGTCAACTCGGCGTAGAGTTGGTTTTAGGCGAATTAGAGATTAATCCGGATTTACTTTTTTGCGCAGCGAGTGGAAATTCGCCTTCAGGATTATATCATTTAATGGTTCAAAAGCATCAGGAATCTATTGGTCTTTTTGATTCCATGCGCGTGGTTAAATTGGATGAATGGGTCGGTTTGCCTGCTGATTCAACATTTACGTCCGAATATGATATTCAGGAAAAATTGTTGAAAAAGCTGGGAATTTCAGCGGACCGTTACCTATCATTTGATGCACAGACCGATTCTCCCCAGAAGGAATGCGACCGGATACAGGATGAATTAGAAGAGTCGGGACCGATCGATATTTGCATTTTAGGCGTAGGAGTAAACGGACATCTGGCGCTCAATGAACCTGGAGAATATTTGCAGACCTATTGCCATGTGGCCACTTTAAGCGATTCTACGCTAAACAGCGGGATGATCGAAAAAGTAGGGATCCCGATTACGAAAGGAATGACTTTGGGAATGGGGAATATTTTTGAGTCACGAAAAATCATTGTTTTTTTTACTGGAAAAGGAAAAAGACCTGCTTTGGAAAGGTTTTTAACCAAGGAGATTAGCAGTGAACTACCAGTCTCAATGCTTTGGTTACATCCAAATGTCTATGTAATTATTGATGATTCGACGATGAATCATTAGAATTGGTTTAACCAATATCAGTTTCCAGTCAGAGAATTTGAATAGTTTCGCAAAGCAAAATCAGACAATCAACTTACTTTTTCCACCCTATGACCTTTCAGCTTTTCAAAGATGCGATTCTAGGCAAGGAGCAGGATTTTACCAAGCTTTCTTTGAAGACGGCAATTTTTATTCTGGCGATTCCCATGATTTTGGAGATGATGATGGAGTCCTTGTTTGCAGTAGTAGATATTTTCTTCGTTGCGAAACTCGGATCCGCGGCCATTGCCACAGTGGGACTTACCGAGTCAGTAGTTGTCTTGGTGTACGCAGTGGGATTTGGTATCAGCATGGCAGCCACCGCTTTGGTTTCCAGGAGAATTGGTGAAAAGGAATATGAAGAAGCAGGTTCGGCTGCCTTTCAGTTGCTGATGGTAGGAGGAGTTATATCTATCATTCTTGGAGTCTTAGGGTGGATTTTTGCTGGAGATATTTTGCGATTGATGGGAGCAGAGCCACTTGTTGTTGCCTCCGGGGTAGTTTATTCCAGGATCATATTTGCAGGAAACACGGCGATCATGTTGTTGTTTCTAATCAACGGGGCATTTCGGGGAGCAGGACAGCCGCATCATGCGATGCGCTCGCTGTGGATTGCCAATGGTTTTAATATCATCTTGGATCCACTGCTGATTTTTGGTTTTGGAAACTGGTCGGGTTGGGGCCTGGAGGGAGCTGCAGTGGCCACGACCCTGGGACGGTCTCTGGGAGTGATTTATCAATTGTATCATTTATTTAATGGCAAGCACCGATTGAAAATTCTACGGCAAAATGTGGAAATCAGCTGGGAGATCATTAAGAAAATCATCAATATTTCCATTGGTGGAATGGGGCAGTTTCTAATTGATTCAGTCTCTTGGATTGCGCTGACAAGAATGAATGCTGAGTTCGGATCGACAGCATTGGCAGGATATACGATTGCTTTTAGGATATTGATATTCACTATTTTACCTGCTTGGGGATTATCCGGTGCTGCAGCTACACTGGTAGGTCAGAACCTGGGTGCGAAACAACCTCAACGTGCCGAAGAATCTGTCTGGTTGACTACCAGATATACAGTGATTTTCATGGCTGCCGTGACGGGGATATATTTGCTTTTTTCTGATCAGATGGCTTCTTTTTTTACTTCGGATAGTGAAGTATTAAAGATTGCCTCAACTGGTTTGTGGGTGATAGTTCTGGGCTATGTTTTTTTCGCAATCGGAATGGTTTTGACTCAGGCATTCAATGGAGCAGGAGACACCCAAACCCCTGCCTTGATTAATATAGGTGTGCTCTGGTTTATTGAGATTCCCTTGGCTTATGTACTGGCATTCCCGATGGGCTTGGAATATCTTGGAATTTTTATTTCAATTGCTTTCAGTCATTCCTTTCATTCTTTGGTTACGCTTTATTTCTTTAGAAAGGGCTATTGGAAAAAGACAGCAGTCTGAAAAATTGACTGATAATCCTAAAAACGGTAGGTGCTGAACTATTTACTTTTTTACCTTTGGGTAGAAAACCTCCAATCCGTATGAATAACTCTGATATTTTAAGAACCATTCGCTATATTTTTGATTTCAAGGATCCCAAAATGGTGGAAATCTTCAAATCCGGAGGAATGGAAGTCAAACGGGAACAAGTGGCAAATTGGCTTAAAAGAGAGGATGAACCATTCTTTGAAGCGATTATTGATAAGGAATTGGCCACATTTCTAAATGGCCTGATTGTCGAAAAGCGTGGAAAAAAAGATGGAGAGGAACCTAAACCTGAAAAGACGCTTACAAATAATCTAATTTTCAGAAAGTTGCGAATTGCTCTCAATTTGAAAGAGGATGATGTCCTGGAAATTTTATCCTCAGTAGGTATGCACATCAGCCCCCATGAATTAAGTGCATTCTTTAGAAATCCAACTCAGGCGCAATATCGACCTTGCAAGGATCAGATTCTGCGAAATTTTCTACGAGGCCTTCAAAAGCGTTATCGTAGAGAAGATTAAAGAATTACTTCTTTTACGCGTCCTACTTCACCGGTTTCCAGCATTACTTTAATGCCGTGTGGATGAGAAGGGGATTTAGTCAAAATTCTCGAAACAACACCTTCGGTTAATTCGCCGCTTCTTTGATGATGTTTTTGTACGATAGATACTAAGGCGCCTTGAGAAATATTAGCACGAACCGAACCTGGGAGTGTTTTCTTTTCCATAAATGAAAATAAGGCAGAAAATATTAAATGTCTGACTTTTAAATGAGATTCAGCTTTTCTGAATCTGGATCAACCTGAGAAAAAGCAAATTTCAAAAGCAATTGTTTCTTTTAATTATCCTGCGGAATCTGAAAAAGTAGACAGATCAAGTCTTTTGGACTTTTAGCATTGCATACTTTTTCATCCTGAATGAAGACCTGAAGCTGATACTCCAGTTCAAATATTAATCCGTTAATAAAAATAGGGTCCATATTCAGGTGTTTAATGAAATGGTCATTTTTCCTGGATCCGGTAAGCGTGATTCCATAGGTGTGAAAAACTTCGACGGCTTTTTTGAGATTAGTGAATTTTTGGTTCATAAATGACAGTAAGTTGGTTATTATATTCTCGGCGGTAATAGCTTATACATCACCGGAGTAATAATTCTGGACAATAATGTGGAACTGATCAATCCTCCAATCAATACAATTGCCAAGGGGGAGATTAGCGGGTTCGTGGAAATGGCTATCGGTATCAACCCACCAATTGCTGTAATGGTGGTTAAAACAATAGGTAAAAATCTGACTTCTCCTGCTTCCCGAATTGCCTCATCGAGACTTTTCCCCTCTATTCTCAATTGATTGGTAAAATCTACCAAGAGAATCGAGGTTTTCACCTCTATACCTGCCAGTGCAATTAGTCCAATAATCGCCACGAAAGAAAGAGAGTTACCGGTTACCCATAATGCTATGAGGGCTCCAACGATTCCAAGTGGAATGACGGATAGAACAATGATTGTACTTTTGAAGGTTTTGAAGAGCAGAATCAAAACTGCAATAAATAAAAATACAGTGATTATAATGACGCTTTCAAATCCTGCAAAAGAATCTTGCCTGGTTTCATATTCTCCTCCCATAGCGAAACTATAACCCTCAGGAAATTCCACTTGAGCCATATTAGCTATCACATCTTTGATAACCCGATCGGTGAGATAATTCTGATCCACAAATGCAGTAACAGATACCGACCTATTTTTGTTAAAATGATCAATAGTCAAGGTACTGCTTTCCAACTGCAGAGAGGCAAATTGAGTCAAAGGAATCCCTGCCCCTTGCTGGTTGTTCACATAAAGCCCGTCGAAATTGGAAATAGTGGGATTACTTGCTCTAGGGGTAGATAGTAAAATTTTTCTTTCATCCCCATTTTGATCCCTAAAAGTGCCCAATTCGACGCCGGCAATGGTAAGCCTCACTGTCTGATCTACCTCTGATATATTCACACCCAGCTGCCGCGCTTTATCTTTTTCGATTACCACTTTTAGATCGGTTTTCAGGTTGGATACAGGATTATTTACATAGATTGCTCCCGGAGTATCTTGGACTAATTTCTCCACTTTTCCGGCTAGTTTTCTTAAGGTATCCAGATTTTCACCCGTAATCCTGACTTCCACCGGTGCCTCAACCGGAGGACCCTGCTCAAAATTTTTGACCTCTAGTTTAGCACCAGCATAATCTGAGAAATTTTGTTTTAACTCATTTAATATTTCCAGTTTACGAGGCGGGGTTGTATTTGGATTGAGCTGTACAAATAGTTGTGCATAATCACTGCGCTCATTTTCCGGGATTTCATTGTAATAGATTCTCGGATTTCCTTTTCCGACGTTCGTGAAAAAGTTATTTAGTTCTGGAATATTGGCAATTACCTTTTCGACATCCTGGGCTACAGCATCGGTGCTAGTAAGGTTGGATTGTAAAGGCATATTGATATTGACGAAAAACTGAGGCTTTTCCGAAGGAGGGAAAAGACTGAATCCGATCACAGGAAAAAGAAGTAAGGATAAGCCAAAAATTGAAAATGCGATAATCAACGTCTTCACTGGGAATTTTAGGGCACGCTCTAATAGTGGGGCATAGCTTGAATGAATTGCCTGCTGAACAATGGTCAAAAATCGGTTTTCATGTGCTCCTTTTTCTTTTAGAATTTTGGAAGCCAAAAAAGGAATTATCGTCAGAGAGACCAACATGGATGCTAATACGCTGGTAATAACGGCCAAGGGCAAGCTTCTTATAAAATCTCCAGCACCTTCCGGAAGAAATACCAAGGGCATGAAAGCAATGATCAAAGTCACCGTACATCCCACAACCGATAATGAAATTTGTCTGGTAGCTTTAAGTGCAGATTCTACTCGGGAGTGACCTTCTCTAATCCATCGTTCGATATTTTCGACCACTACGATGCTATCATCAACCAGAAGTCCAAGTGCAACCACTAATCCTACGATACTTAGCTGATTTAATCCAAATCCCAAAGCATTCAAAAGCACCAAGCCTATTGCTAACGACAAGGGAATCGAAATCATAACGATTAACGAGGCTCGGTTTCCTAATGGTAGGAGGGTTAGGAACACTAAACTTATAGCAATTAAAAAATCTGTTCCTAATCCGCCTAGACGTCGATTTACGTATTCTGCCTGATCAAAACCAAGGACAAAATCGATATTACCAGGGAGTTCGGCTTTGAAGTTCTCCAAAACCGGAAGGTAGATTTCCTGCACTGAAGAAATATTATTCTCTTCTTTCATTGCCGCAGTGACAAAGATCGAGCGAAAACCATTGATTCTGGTGATGTGCTTCTCTTCGCTAAACGTAGGATACACTTCTGCTACATCCTTCAGGGCAATATTTTTACCCTGATAAGAAAAAATGATCGTTTCTTCAATTTCTTCCGCAGAATTGTAATTGCCACTTGTTTTGATATTAAAGCTTTTGCTTCCTGCGTCGACTGTTCCTCCCGGAATGTTAGCGATTTCGCTTTGAATATTAGCGATGATGGCCCCAATCGGAATATTCATCTCGGCGATCCGGTCCAGTCTCAGATCTACTCTGACGATTTGCTCCGGTAGTCCGTGAATTTCTACCTTCTTGAGAGCATTAATTTTTTCCAGTTCGTCCTTTAATTTTTCCGCTTGTTCTTTCAATTGGTCCCTGGATGCATTTTCGCTTACTAATGCTAGCTGAAGAATGTTCACATCTGAGGGCTGTACTTTACGGACTTCTATACTGGATATATCTTTCGGAAGATTAGGTCGAAGCGCGTTGACCTCTCGAACCAGCTCCTGGTATTTTTCCGTGACATCTTCCTTGTAAACATATTCCACAAACATCACTGCGACACCATCTTTGATCTCAGTTTTGATTTTCTTGATGTCTTCCAGTCCATAGATAACATTCTCTAAAGGATCAATGACAAGCTCTTCCATATCCTCTGGACTTGCGCCGGGATAGATAATCACTACCGGAAATTGAGGTGCCTGAATCACAGGATCTTCACTTCGTGGCATGTTGAAAAAAGTGGTTATTCCTACCACTATGGTCATTAGAAAAATGATCAGCGTAAACTGATAGTTTCTGACTGAGAAATCTGAAATTTTCATCGCTTACTTACTTAATTTGAATAGCTGATTCATCTTTCAGATAGGCAGATCCTGATACAATCAAGAATGGGAATTCCTCCAATCCCGCTGTGATCTGAACAGTCTCATTTGAAATCTTTCCTATTTTCACGGCTGTTTTTATGGCTTTTTCTTTGTCTTTGGTGACAAATACGAAACCTTGACTTCCGTCTGCATCAAGAAGTGCTTCATAAGGAATTTCCCATCCATCGGATGTCACTGATGGAAATACCTTAGCTCTCCCAAACATGCCCGAAGCCAATTTCAAACTTGATGGATTATTTGGTGCAATTTCTACTACAAAAGCTCCGGTAGCTGGGTCTGCAGCTTGGCTTTTGCGGATCACTCGACCTTCGATAGATTCGTTTGCGTTGGCTGGTAGTTCGATTTGGGCAAGATCTCCTTCATT
The DNA here is from genome assembly GCA_964521585.1 of uncultured Limnohabitans sp. GTDB lineage: Bacteria > Bacteroidota > Bacteroidia > Cytophagales > Cyclobacteriaceae > Algoriphagus. Next base: position 8,020 of record CAZFSC010000050.1, on the reverse strand, counting down.
GATCAGAGTCCAGTTCTTATCACTGACTGCAACTTGAAGTACCCAAGAATTATCTTTGGCGCCATTGGTCAGTAATACCGGAGTGCCTGAGGATACTTGTTGGCCTTCATTGACGAATTTGCGAAGGACGAAACCATTCTGGCTGGCCTTTATCTGCGCATATTGGAAATTGAATTCTACAGATTTGAGTTGCTCTTTAGCCATTTCAAATGCAGTCTCCGCATTTTGTTTTTGTTCCAAAGTGGCCACACTGTCCTCAAATAACCTAATCAGTCTCTGATAATCACGTCTAGCTTTTTCAAGAGCGAGTTTTGCCTGGCTCAGACCTGTTTCAATTTCAGTAAGATTCAAAGTAGCCAATACCTGACCCTTTTTGATTGGATCTCCTTCTTCCACCAAAATATTAGACACGATCCCACCCACTTTGAAAGAAAGTATAGTTTCATCGTTGGTCGTCCAATTTCCACTTGCAGTGATTGCGGAGCTAAGTTCTTCTTTGGAAAGTTCCATCAGCGAAACTGGAATCGGATCTCCAATCAATTTTTTTTCAGATGAATTTTCGGTTTCGCCACAGCCAACCAAGAGCATCAATCCAATAATTGGAATGAGAAGTTTATTAATAGCGTTCATTGGAATTGATTTTCGATGAAGTTTGTCTTTCTAGGTTGGCTTGCGCTTTCAGCAAGCCGTAGGAGGTAATATTTCGCTGCAGGGCAGCCTGAGTAAACTGATTTCTCGCATCGATAAATTCGATCAGGGAATAAGACCCTTCCTTAAATCCGCGGTCCACCAACTTCAGATAAGCTGTGGCTGATTCCAGTTTTTTCTCGGCGCTCTGCAAAGCTGCAAGACTTGTTTTAAGATCATTTTTTGCAATTTTGAGATCGAGTCTTAGCTTTTCATTCAGGAGATTTTTTTGTAGCCCTATAGTTTTTAATTCCCATTCGGAGCGTAAAATCTGATTCCGATTTCTCCCTGCCTGAAAAATTGGAATTCCCATATTCAGGCCAAAAAACACATAAGCGCTTGATCTGGCATTGAATTCAAAATCAAATGCTTGACTTCCAAAATCTGCAAAAGTGTTGAACCTAGGTACCCAGAAATTTTTGCTTGATTTGAGCTGGGTTGCACTGATTTTTTCCAAGGTATTGATTTGGAGAATTTCTGCCCTTGAGCCAAGCTCACTGACTGAAAGAAGGTATTCCATTTGTTCCAAATCCGGCAACTGGTTTTCAAAACTCAGGTCAGTTTCCAAATCCCTATTTAAAAGGAAATTCAGATAGTAAATCGAATTACGTTCCCGGTTTTTGGCTTCGATCAACTGCGAATTGATATTTTCCACTTCACTTTCTGCGCGGAGTACGGCTGCCGGGAGTCCTTTTCCGCTGGCAAGCAAGGATTTATTGTCCTGAAGATTTCGCGCCACCAGATCTTTTGAACTTTCTATCACCTCAACCGCCAGATGGGCTGTGCAAAAGTTGTAATAAGCGATTTTGATATCCTGAATCAGATTCGCCTGATAGATTTCCAGCTCATAAGAGGAGAGTAGCACCTGATTTTCGGAAATTTGTTTTTGAAAGCGAAGATCCGGATTTAACAATGGCATCGCTACCCGAAAGCGGGCATCGTAAAAATTATTAGGAAGAAATTGCTCAGACAGATTTTCCAGCTGAGGAAAAGCATTGCTTTGCGTCAGTTGATTCAAGGTGCTGTAAACCCCGTTCAGTAAATCGCCCAGGGGAATATCAATTGTTCTCCCACCAGTAGCCAGATTGTAGGATGCATTGAAATCTACTGCCGGAAGAAAATAGGATTTGGCGTCTTTCAATGCCAGGAGACTTTTTTCCAAAGAGATATTTTTTTCCTGAAGGATGAGATTATTGGATAAGCCTATTTCAATATATTCATCAAGGACTTGTTGAGTGAAGCCTGATTGAGCACTGAGCACTAATAAAAATAGAGTTAGAATTTTTTTCATTTCACTCAAATAATTTTGAACGGCGTTGAATTAATTTTTAAAAATATCAAATTGAATCTAATGTTTTAGTAAAAGATTGATATGCTTGCTCCATAATAGTGTCCTGATTCTCAAAATAAATTGCTTCACATCGACCACAGATTCGTAGAGATACCATGCCATGTACTATAGACCAGATCATATAAGTCAAGGCATCTAGGTCATGTCCTTGAAAATGACCTTTTTGAATGCACTCTTCCACAGTATTTCTTAAAAAACCAAAAGTATGCTTTCCCTCTGTCCAATTTTCTTCTTCGTTGTGAAGAATATGATCAATCGGGGCCTCCTTTATAAACATAAGATCGTACATATCAGGATTTTCTTTGGCAAAAGCGATGTAAATTTTCCCCATAGCTTTAAGCCTTTCCAAAGGATCTTCAACACTTTCGAGAATTTGCATCTTGCCCATCAAAGCCAAAAAACCTTCTTGATGCAAGGCATGAAAAACCTCATTTTTGTCTTTGAAATAGTGATAAATAATCCCAGGACTGTAATCAATTGCATCAGCAATGTTCCGGATAGAAGTTTTTTCAAATCCCTTTTTCACAAAAAGAGATTTGGCTGCAGCGAGTATTGCTCCGCGCAGCTCCTCTTTTTCTCTTTCTTTTCGGTCGTTGATTCCCATGAGTAAATTGAACGGTCAAATATATTTAAACAGTGTTTAATAATCCAAATTTTTGGTCGAAAATTATTTGGATTTGGCCGCCTCTTTCATTGAATCGCTATCCCAAGCGTGATCGTTAAGGGAGAATTTTTTACTGAGTTCTCCGGATAAAAGTGCCTCTTGTTGTTCTATTTGAAGTTTTACGGCAGAAATGTATTTCTTTTCATCATGCTTGTATTTTCGAAGTATCTCCAAAGCTGATTCATCGTATTCCCGGAAATTTTGACCGAGACGATGAACCGTGTAGGCGCGGAAACCAAGTTTTTTAAGTGCGTCTTCACCCATACGGATCGAAGTATCAAGATGTTCCCGGTAAATATTTTTAACTCCCATTTCCATCAGTTCATAGGCATCTATTCTATTTTTTGCCCGGATCATCAGTTCAAGATTGGGGAAATTTTCTTTGCAAATCTTAGTGAGTTTGTAGTTTGTTTCTGGATCACTAAAGGTTGAGATAAGAATATTTGCCTCCGCAGCTCCCGCCGCCTGAAGTAAATCTACCCGGGTCGCATCACCATAATAAACTTTAAAACCCATTTTGCGCAGGAAGTCAACCTGATCGGGATTGAAATCCAACACGGTAGCTTCCACACCATTGGCCCTAAGGAATCTTCCGAGGGTTGAACCAAAATGTGAAAAGCCCACCAAAATTACTTTATGCTTAGTTTCAATTCGATCCATTTCCCGATCCGAATCCTGTGGTTTATGAATTCTTTTAGAAACCACCTTATCCATTATTACCATCAAAATAGGGGTGATGGTCATGCTCAAAGCAGTAATTGCCATCAAGGTATCTGATTCGAAAGCATTGATAATTCCCAATTGATTGGCAAAGGCATAGGTGACAAATGAAAATTCCCCCACCTGGGAAAGCCCGATGGCAAAACTCAGATTCTCGACGGTTTTGAGATTTTTGATTCGACCGATAACTAGCAGGATCAGTGTTTTGAGAAGAATAATACCAACGCTGGCAGAGAGAATAATGCTGGCATTGTTAAAAATCAAACTGAAATTGATCGTAGCACCGACAGCAATAAAAAATAAACCCAGTAAAAGACCTTTGAAAGGATCCAAATCTGATTCCAAAGCGTGTTTATAGGGGCTGTTTGCCAAAATCACTCCGGCCAGAAAAGTCCCCAAAGCAGGACTAAGTCCGACCAATTCCATCAAAAATGTGATGCCTACCACAATTAGTAGAGCAGAGGCAGTGAACAATTCCCGGAGGTGAGTTTTGGAGACCCAATTCAGAAGTGGGCCAAAACCATATCTTCCCAGCAAAACCACGATCCCGATTGCTCCAAAAATAAATAAGGTTTGCAACCAACCCGGAAAGGTATCGATCAACCCATGTGAACCTATTTCTCCGGTGGATATTGCTCCGGCCACTACGAGCAAGGGAAGAATTGCTAAAATGGGAATCACTGCAATGTCTTGCATTAATAATACCCCAAAAGAAAGTTTTCCCACTCGACTTTCCATCTGGTTTTTTTCTTTAAGTGACTGAAGCACAATTGCAGTGGATGACAGTGCCATAGATAGTCCTACCGCTAAAGAAATCTGCCAGGCAAATCCAATTGCGATTCCAAGGCATGTGATAAGAATTGAGGTAATTAAAACTTGGCTCAAACCTATTCGAAGGATCAGGTCCCTCATCTTCCAGAGATTTTTTGGTTCAAGCTCCAAGCCGATCAAAAATAGCATCATCACTACTCCAAATTCGGCCTTGTGCATGATGTCCTCACCTTCCTCCAAAAAGCCTAGCAAATAAGGACCTATGATTATTCCTGCTATCAAATAACCTAAAACTGAGCCCATACCCAATCGAGTGGCAATAGGTACACAAATAATGGCTGCCAGGATAAATATGATCGCTTGTGGTAAAAATCCTTCCATGATTATGAAGTTTTATGCGTGAGAGCCAAAATCTCCTCCTGATCAATTTGTGCAGTGTCCCGGAGATAAAGAATGAGATTGCGATAACTTTGAGCCTTTCGGCTAAGTTCTTCTGAGGAAATGCGGTGAGTGCCTCCAGTATGAAAATAAGGAAGATAATGCATGCCACACAGCCTGGCTGTTTGCTCAAAAGGCCGGAGTAATTCGGTAATCGTATAAAGATTTTTTCCCTCCGCACTGTAAGTTTGGGAAGTTCCTCCGGAGGTAATGGCATTGAAAAGGTATTTATTTTTCAGATAGATACCCCCTGGACCATAAGCCCAGCCAAACTCCAATACTAAATCGATCCACTGCTTGAGTAAAGGAGGGCAGGAATACCAATAAAAGGGATGCTGCCAAATAATGACCTCCGCTTCAAACAAAAGTTCTTGTTCCTGCTGTATATCGATATTGAAAGCTGGGTAGAGCTCGTAGAGGTCATGAATCTTGACATTCTCCAATCCTGAAATGGAGCGAATCAGTGCCTGATTCGCTTCTGAATGTTCAAATTTTGGATGTGCAAAAAGGACTAAAATTTTTCTCATCGGCACTTAATCTTAAAAGTTCATTATTCTATAGGTTTCATCGCAAAATGATATGTTTTGCCTCTGAAGAAACCAACCCCTCGATAGATAGAATGAATACACTCAATTGGTTTTGAAATGATTGTGGCTTTCCCATACCGGTATCCTTTAAACAGTTGGTTCCACCTCATGAGCTTAATTTTTGATACATTATAATCATAAATGCTCAGAAAAATTTAAAAGATGTTGTCGAAATGGAGTAAAAAAAAGTGGTCAGAATTTCTGACCACCTTTCTGCCTAATTATAACCTAAATTCATTCCAAAAATTTTTAAGCTGCTTTAAGTTCCTGGCTCAATACTTCAAGCCATTTCTTTGCGATCACGCGCTCACCCATCTGGTCAGTGAAGAGGTTACCATCGTAAACCTCTACCGTACGTGCTAAATGATCGGGATCTTTGAAATGAAATTGAAGGGCCAAAAACTCGAGGATATTTCGTTTTTCTTTTCCAACTGTGATTGATCTGAATTTTTCCTGAAGAGTAACTTTTTGCACTTCTTCAAGATTGATGACTACCTGCTGAGGAAAATCCCCATAACTGAAATAAACCAGCTTTTTGGTAGACTTGTCCAATCCAATAGTGTAGTGATTTCTCCATTTATCCACTAGAGTGGGAGATATGCCATACTGTTTGGCAAACTCATTAAAATTCTTGGAGAGTAATTTTTCCGCGTTTTTATTTTTGAACGAATAATAAATAAAGGGTGCTGCGAAAGCAACAGTCAGAATTAATGACAACAACACAGTTGTCATATCAATATTTTGCATGATTTGATAGTTTTTTGTTGAACTGATTTAAAAAGGTGGCTGATACATCAGCCTGGAAATCAGATCTTCTACCAAGGATGGAAAAAATGGATGAAAAGTTTCTTCACATCAAAAAGGGGTGTCCCCTTGATCGAAAGAAAGCGATCGGTGTTATGATTGGCTACGCCATAAAAATCGATTTTTAAGTCTTCGATGAAATTACCGAATAACTTTTGGTCGATCTTAAAATTAGGAACTTCAGTCAGTTCTATTCCGGCTGATATCTGAGCCTGTTCCTGAATTTCAAAAGAAGTGTAAATCGAAGATTCCTCAGACGGAGTCTCAATTTGGGCAGGAAAGAAAAAAACTGCCGTCATACTGAAGATCCAGCTTAGGAAAATCAAATAAAATGACAGCAGTTTTTTCATTAGCGAAATTGAATTAGCAAATCTTCAGCATTTAAAATCACATTTGCAAATGTTTATACTAACTATTTTTTCAAATCAAATATTTTTAACTCTTCGGCACCATCCATTATTTCAATAGTCTTAAATGGAACTGTAGGAAAGACAAGTGACGTCATCACCAGCTCACCTTGATTTACAAATACTTCTACCGAAGAGGCATCTAAAAATATCTGAATTTCAGATGCTTCCCAACTCATGGGAGCTGAATGGCTTGCAGCGAAATCCGGGTGAAATTCGTTCTTGCCCGACAGGGAACGATCTACAGTAACCAAGCCGCCAATTTTAAAAATCGCCAATTTTTCCCCCAGTTCATTAGACAACAAAATAGAGAAATCATCCTCTACCTCTGCCTGAATTTCTACTGCCTGAGACGGAAGTAGTGAAGTTTTATCCGAAATGCTGTATGAGTCTTTCCTTAATAATTCCATTTCTTTGACGGGGGTGGATTTGAGCAAGAGGGTGCCATCTACATCAAATAATTCCAATTTCCTTGGTATGGTCATGGCCGATCGCCAGCTTTTGGTGGGAACTTCATTTGCGTAAAGCCAATTACTCATCCATCCGATTAAAACAGTTCGGTTTTGCTCTTCTGGTAGATTATTCCAGGTCACCCCTGCATAATTGTCCGGACCATAATCCATCCATCGGATCATCTGATCGTCGGGGATAAAGCTCCCATTTTTGAAGTCTCCGATGAAGTATTGCGTAGCAGATCCTTTTTGTGGTCCTCCAGGATTGATACTGACTAAAAGCACCCATTTTCTGCTTCCATCAGGAGCAGTAAGCGGGAATAGATCGGGACATTCCCAAACTCCACCGTGAGCTCCCTGCTCTGAGCCAAATTCACTCTGAAGTGTCCAATGGATCAGATCCGGCGAAGAATAAAACTGGATTCGATCAAGGACTGCCAAGCTCATCAACCAGCCTTGGCTACCGTCAGCATATTGCATCCAGCTGACTTTCGGATCTCTAAAATCCTTGATTCCCTGATTAGGAAGAACTGGATTCCCTTCGTATTTATTCCAAGTCCGGCCCTTATCCAGAGAGAAGGCGAGGGCTTGACTCTGATAGTCTTCGGCTCCAGATTGACTTTTTTTCTCATCATGGTAGGTGAAAATAGCCACCAGTGGCGGATTTTCTTTTGATCCCAAACCAGAGCTGTTTGCGGCATCATATACTGCACTACCCGAAAAAATATATCCCAATGAATCGGGTTCAAGAGCTATGGGAAGATTTTCCCAGTTAATTAAATCTTCCGATACAGCATGTCCCCAGTGCATGGGGCCCCAGACAGTTTGATCGGGAAAATGCTGATAAAAGAGATGGTATTCCCCTTCAAAAAAAATCATTCCGTTTGGATCATTCATCCATCCTGATGGAGGTGTAAAATGATACTCTGGCCTATATTTTTCTCCACTAGGCTCCTGAAATACTATCGGATCATTTTTTGAGCAACTTATCGCTAGTCCAGCAAAAAAAAGTATAGCCCCTCTGGAAATAATTGTCATAGATGGTTTTTTATTGCAATATACTGGGTCAAATTTCAAAAAATATAGGGAATTAGCCCATAACACAGACCCATCCTTTTATATCTGTATTAGGAATTGTA
>CAZFSC010000049.1:16870-21990 GCA_964521585.1 uncultured Limnohabitans sp. | reverse complement strand
ACGCCGGGCACAGGCACCCCACTCGCAGCCATATAAGAGTCGCCAATGGTCTTGATCTTTTCGATTCCATATTTAGCACTGATTTCATCAAATCGTCCAAAAACGTAATCGAGCTCCTCCACCAGTTTTTTGGGTGTGACAGACTTGGTCAGCTCTGTAAAGTCCTTGAAATCGGTAAATAGAACAGTCACTTTAGGAAAAAATTTAGGCTCGACGATCCCGCCGGATTTAAGTTCGTCCGCCACCTTAGAGGGCAAGATATTTTTCAAAAGACTTTCCGAAAGATCTTTTTCCTTCATGAGGTCATAAGTCCGCTCTTTGACCTGTGATTCCAGACTGTCATAAAGGAGGGCGTTTTGCAAAGAAATACTCAATTGCGAAGAAAGCAGATTTAGGAGTTCCAGATTTTCTTCCGTAAATGCATTACTGATATGGTCATTCACGAGATAGATAGTTCCCAGGGTTTTCCCCTGATTGATAATCGGGGAGCAGAAGATGGACTTACTTCCTAGCCGGATAATATCCTCATTTTGAGCAAATCTTCCCATGGTGGATGCGTCACTTAGAACTACAGGTTTGGAGGTTCGCTCAGCGTATTGGACGATTTTCAGGGACAAGGGATGCTCTTCCCGCGGTAGTTTTGCCAGTTCAATCAATTCGGTGCTGTTTCCCCCCGCTTTGGCGAGATCATTGGAGGCACGGATCCACCATTCGCCTTTTTCCTTGATCAAAAACCAGCCTTTATTGGCTCCGGCATTTTCCAGAAGCAAAGCCATCATTTTCCGGAGCAAATCATCGAGAACAATCTCTCCGGAAATCACTTGTGAGGCTTTGAAGATGGTAGCCATATTGAAGTTAAATGACGAGGAAGAAGACGCCTTGGTAGAAATCGAAAGGGTCTGCTGTGATCCTGTTCCGGAATAATGATTTTTATATTTCTCCAGAAGAAAATTTACTTTCGAGATCGCACCATAGGCTTTGTACAGATTGATGGATTTTGAAAGATAAAATGCATGAGCTTCATCCATACCAAGCTCATCGAGATAGGCGGAATAGCGCTCAGAAGCCAAAGCAGCTTCCTGAATCAACGCATTCTGATTGGCTTGCTGAATAGATTTTTCATAGAAATCTCTGGCTTTGTGCCTATCCCCTTTTTCGCGGTACCGTTCGGCCTGAATCAGACTGTATTTATTTTCGTAGGAAAATGGCGCAAACTTTTTGTACCAGCGGATTTTGGCCATGCACCATTTCAGTTCGAGCGTAGCTTTTCCTTTCTCCATCCCGTTCATTTTTGGGAAGTTGGCAATCAGAATCAGGGATCGGTAGAAGTAAAATACCCCGATATGGAACAGACTGATACCGGCATCTCTGTACCGGTCTGCTCGCTGCGAAATCACTGCAGCTCGATCGTACCGCTCAAAAAAGTAGTACATCATCATCTGATAGACTGATGATTTGAAGATCCCGTTCAAGGCATTTGTCCGTCGCTGGTAATCCAGAGTCTTAGCATAATCGTAAAACTCGCCTCGAATCCTCCCTTCGCGATATTCCGGATCCTGAAGGTGAGCGATCACCTGTCGGATGGAAGATAGATCAAAAGAGGTGTTCTTTTGATTAATTATATTTTTGACTGCATAATCATAGGTCTCCACTTCCTCATAAAACTGGGTCAACGGTACACCTGAAAAAAGCTGCATGAAACAATATACTTCTGCTCCATAGGCCGCAAAAACGTAATCCCCGACCTCTACCCCGCGGGTATAGATTTCCCGGGTAGTCTCCTGAGACCGAAGAATCGGCATAGTCCAATGGCGTACAAAAACATTAGTAATCAGGTGTGATTTGGCAATCTCTTCCCGGGCATCGTATCGATCCACAAGATCCCTGGCGAGTTGACCAAATTTAGCGCCCTTTTGCATTTCCCCGGTCAGCCCACACAGGACTAGCCCATAGCCTCCATAGCCACTGGAAGAAGCGGGGGTGTTTCCGTATTTCACACTCAGCTTTACCTGTTCAAAAATCAGAATGGGATTCAAATTTGGCAATCCAATGTAAGTAGGACCATTGAGGTAGGTCAGCATCCGGATCGCAGCCAATTTGGAAGGATCTGTCATTCGGGGCTTTTGAAACAAGGATTCTGGACTTTCATTGCGAAGAACCCACCGAGCTTTCACAAATGCCAGAATCACGTTGAGTTTGCTTGGGTTTTTTGGGAGATTTATTCCCAGTTTGCCTAAATACTCCAGCCCTGTGTAGATACTGTTGAGCAACTGATTCTGGGCATGGTAGGCCAAGACCCGGATTTTGTAGGCAGTTTCGGCATCCAGAACAGTCTTGACATGGGCCAGAATTTCGTCGAGGTAATTATGAGCTTCTTGGAAATCTGTTTTCAAGAAAGCATTTTCAGCTGCTTCATTGTACAGGGCAAGCGACTTTTCGTAATTGGTTTCCCAATGTTTTGCCGGAAGAAGCGTCAGTCCAGTTTTGGCATATTTTAATCCGATATCATAGGCTGCTGAGTTCTTTGACATTGCCGCAGCTTCAATATTGAGATCGATGAGCAACCTTTTTTCCTGCTCATTCTGAATACTAGCGATTCCATTGTTGAGATGATCTACCAAATCAAATCGCCATTCTGCTTTTTCTTCGGACTGCTTCTCTTTTAAAAGTCTCTTTCCGACTTTCAGGTGAATATCACTTTTTTCAGCTTCTGAGAGTTCTGCATAGGCCGCCTGCTGTATCCTATCATGCACAAAGATGTATTGACTCTTTTCTTTCAATCCCAGATTTCGAATCAAAAGCCCATAAATCAACAGTTCGTCCAATCCCCGGTCAAAGTCCTCGAGGGGAATCGAAGCAATCCGCTCCAGGAGCATCCGATCAAAGGTATTACCCAGGCAAGAAGCATATTTCAAGACGGTGGCTGCAGTGGCACTCAGTTTGGAAAGCTTGGCGGTCATGTAATCCACCACATTATCAGATGATTTAGTCTGACTGATTTTTTCTAGATTCCAATTCCAATGACCGCTTTTGGGATCGATCCCGATGGATCCTTCCTCATACATTCCTTTGAGGAGCTGCCTGGTGAAAAATGCATTTCCATTGGTTTTCTGATAGATGATTGCCGCCAGGTCCGTTAATCCTTCCGATTCCTTGCCGAAGCAATCCTCACATAAGCGAAGTACCGACTCCCGGCTCAGGTCGGTCAGTTGTATTTCTGTCGGAGATAATCCCGACTGCTCCAGGTCACGAAGCATGATTGCCAACTGATGCGCATCATGCACTTCATTGCCCCGATAGGTCCCGACAATCAGCATTTCTGTATTCGAAGCTTCCTGAAGGAGTTTTTGCAAAAGAGTGATAGATCCGAGATCCGCCCACTGCAAATCGTCAATAAGAAATACGGTGGGATGATCGACTGTGCCCAGGGATTTGATGAATTTAATCATCGTATTGTTAAAGCGATTTTGGCTCTCAGTGCCGCTCATCGCGGGGACTTCCTCCTGAACTCCGATCAGAAGTTCCAGATTTGGCAAGATATCAGTGATCACCTTACCGGCCCTCCCCAGCGAATTCTGGATACGCTTTGTCCAAAATTCTACCCTATCATTCTCCTCCAATAAGAGGTATTCCACATGCGCCTTCAGCCCATTGATAAGAGCCGAATAGGGGATGTTTTTCTGTAAATGATCGAATTTGCCCTCTATGAAATAACTTCCTCGCAGGTAGGCTATTTCCTTCAGCTTGAGGGCAAGAGCTGTTTTGCCAGTACCTGAAGCCCCTGCTATGAGTAGCAGCGGTTTGGAAAAATCCCGCAGATCTTCGAAGGTCTGTTCGAGAATTTGAATCTCGCGTTCTCTTCCGTATAGCTTATCAGGAATCTTCAGTTCGGAGCTGAAATCGAATTGCCCTAAGCGGTATTGATATTCGTCGATTGGAGAAATTTCGATTTCAAAGATTTCTTCACACTTAAAGAGGTCAAAAAGCAAACCTGAAGCACTCTGATAGCGGTCATCTGGATTCTTAGACATGAGTTTGGCAACAATTCTCGAGAAGAGAACCGGCACTCCCCCTTCCTGCTCATGTAGCACTGGAATCTCTGCAGCAATATGCTGATGTATCAAACCCAGATTTTCCTCGGCTGAGTAGGGAAGTTTGCCGCAGGCCAGGTAATAGAGGGTAATCCCTAAAGAATAAAAATCTGTACGGTAATCGATCTTGCGATTGACTCTGCCAGTCTGCTCGGGGGAAATGAAATCAAGTGTTCCTTCCAGATCCTTGTTCTGGGAATTTCCCGGCTCCTTCCCGAATTTTTGACTGATCCCCAAATCGATCAGGGTGGCGTGGCCGGTTTTTTCATTATAAATAATATTACTTGGCTTGATATCCTTGTGAAAAATACCCGAGTCATGCAGATCCTTAAGCGCTTCAGTGATCTGAATTGCCAGACGAATCACATGTGAAAAATCCGGGAACTGATGGATGGATTTCCCCTGCAGATCCTCACCATACACAAAACTTCTCACCAGTACCTCTTTACTTCCAGACCGATCAATCCGAATCACCCGACCTATCCTGGAAGAATGGATGGCTGTGCTGATTTCAAGTTCATTCCTCAATCCCAAAATCTCATCTTCCAACGTTTCCAAGCTGTTCGGGATTTTGTATATCACCTCACAATTGGCTTCCACATCAAAATCCCGATAAAAGGTATGACTCTTATTTTCTTTAAATGTCAGTTGGGGAAGACGTATCATTTGCTTTTAAAACTGAATACTGACGGAAATATCCTTTAAGTCCATATATCGTTTGACAGGCATGTGTTGATCCACTAATTCCAGATCCTGAAGGAAATTAGCCTGGAGTTTTTGAAGCTTTGCAGTGGCAAATTTGTAATCCACATCTATCAGGCGCGTGACCGTGTGGTCATTGAAAAACAGCTTCCATTCCAAAGCATATTTGAAAACATCGATGAATTTTGCCTGATCGGCCTGCTCAAATGTATCATTTTTTGTGGTCGGTGGCGGTATCCGAATTCTCAAGGGCAGACGGTTGATTGGGATTGTGCCATAAGAATGATGATCAGTTGCATGTGCCACGGATAGATCCCACATGATCTT
>CAZFSC010000049.1:0-16770 GCA_964521585.1 uncultured Limnohabitans sp. | reverse complement strand
GCATAGCCAGATTCCAGCAGGGTAAGTAAGCCTTCCTGAGGACCACAGAAACCGGTGAATGGATATTTCTGATCGTTATAAACCGGAGAACTTTTACTCTCCAAAACCGAGTCATTCAACGTGAGGGTAAACTCAAAATGTGGATAAAGTAGCTTAAAAACAGTGTTATCTACTGGAAGTGAAGTTTTGGTAATAGCATTGACCGTATCAAAAGGAAAGTGAAGAATGGGATGAGTAGAGAGCAAAATCCGGTAGGTAGCCCCCATCATCGCAAAATTCTTGGCCAAATACCAAGCATCTCCATCACCAGGCAGAACCAACAAGTTCGTCTCTTTGATGTAAATTGCATGCAGGTTAAGCCGGGATTCCGAGTTGGGCTTGCTCATCAGGACCAAGGTAGTCGCCACATAAAGCCCTTTGAAAGGTGTGACATTTTGCATGCAACTGAAGTCGGCTACGAAATAGGTAGAATCAGGATCTTTCTCTTTGAGCTGATCTTTAAATATCTCCTGCACAGATTCATCCAATGTCGAATTCAAGAATTTTGCCAATGGAGTGGTATAGATCTGATCGCAGAAGACCTCATCGTCCAGGAGCTCCCAAGTAGGATTTTTCCAAGCTTTCCAAGCAGCTTTCGGCCAATAAAAAATGACATTGCGAATGTATCGAAAGCCGATATTCCAAAACCAGGTACGTTGTTCATCTTTTGGGATGTGTACCACTGCTGGAGCTTCCCCAAAAGGGTGAGAAGGACTCGGCTGAGGCCAGGGGCCCTTCCTGTCGTAAAGAAATTTTTGTTTTTCCATGAAATCTTAGCGAAGGTTAAATGCCATTGGGTCTTTGGTATGAACAAAAGTCATTTATGTAAAAATCAAGTTTTATTGGAAAATACCAAGATTCACAACTGACAATCTTTCAAAAAGTTACTGAAAATAACCGAACTAGGGTTAAATTAAAATCGCATTTTAACCAGACCTTGATTTAGCCCAAGGTATCCTTATTTGGATATTAAAAATCCTGATCCAGTTTTTCGGGGTTTTCACTATGTATTTGATTATTTATTAGCCCGCAGCAGGAGATAAATTTAGCAGGCCCCAAACCTGAGCAATAAACCAATGAAAGAAAATTTTGAAAATACAAAAGCCACAGCATCTCCAAAAGTGGCTTCCAAGCCTCAGGAAAGTAGTTTTTGGGAAGATCTATCATCTGAAGGGAAACTACCAAATCAAGGAGGGCTGAGTCATGAGGAAATCAAAAAAATTGTTCGGGAATGTAGGGAGGAAACCAAAATCGAATACCCTGATGGAGGCAATTTTTTTAGCCCCAGATTCAAAAGCATCAATAATATTGAGGTCGGCAAATCAAAAATAATCAGCAGCCCCCTTACTATTTCACTGGAATTTATCTTTTCGATTTATAAATATTTACGAAATCAGGCTCTAAGATTAAAAAATTACCTTTTCCCACGAAGGCATAAGATTTTTGGAGGAAAAGCCAATTCCCGTCTTCGCGGAAGAGTAATTTTCTATGCCAAAAGAGGCGAAAAAAAACCGATCCATCATATCAGATTGGAGTTCTGGGCTAAAACCTGGTGGCTTCAATGGAAGAAATTGGGAACAGGGCTCAGCGATGAACAGGGCTTCTACGAGATTCCTTACGATCGGCGGGCTGCACGCTCATTTTGGGTGATGAATCTAAGAGTAGAAGTGTATCAAACTTCACATATCTACTTTCATCAAGGAGACCCCAAGCCAGTTTATAGCCTTTTTGAAAAAAAATGGGTAGAAAAAGACAATCTGCGAACGGATGACTTCATGCTGGAGAATTTTCATCTCCGGCTCTGGGAGTATCGCAGCGACTATCCTGCGCCCAGGGTGCTGATCCTGGACAGAAATGTAGATGCTCCGCAGTATTATTCTCAAGCCCGGCAGGATGCTTTGGCCCAGCAGTTTATCCCATATGAACTGACCAAGGCAAAACATCTGGAAATGCTTAAGCTCGGATCGAAAAAACTCAGTTTGAATTACATACAAAATGATTACCCAATCAATCTCTCTCGATGTATCGAAAGTAAATTGCCAGGCTACACCCGTTCTGATGAATACTTTGGCCATCGTCAGATGAATGGGATGAACCGTGCTTCTTTTTTGCCTATTGAAGGACAGGCGGACAAATACCTGGTCAAATATTTTGGAAGTTGCCAGTACGAGCGTAATGATATCTATGCCCTTCCGGATGCTTTTATTCAGTTTAAACTTGACGAAGAAGGCCTTCCCTTGCCCGAAAAAATAAGCCTCATCGGTCCGTTGTCAGCATATGAAAAAAATCCCTGGCAAAAACGCGAATTCACTCCCGCAGATGGGGAAGCCTGGGAGCAAGCCAAGCGGATTGCCCGGATAACAGGAAGCTTCTGCTGCGAAGTGGACGATCATTTCACAGGCACACACCTCAACACCGAGCAATTTGCAATCGCCGCTTACCGAAACCTCCGTTTAAGCCCAGTTGCCAATTTGCTTCTTCCGCATCTCAAAGAAGTAGTATTGATCAATCACACTGCGGACAAGTTGCTTATCAAAGATTTTCTGCCTTCATCTACTGCTTTGACCGAGAATGGACTTATTTCAAGGACTCGGGATATTCTGGGAATGCAGGACTGGAAAGGTTTTCAACCCATGAAGCCCATCAGCCCTGTTCACGATGTAGCCCATGCAGATCGACTTTTTTGGGACCTCACTGAAGAGTATGTGGAGCGATTTTTCAGTACCAACTTAGATGAAATCAAGAAATACTGGATAGAGATCTATCGTTTTTCGGAGGACCTGGTAAGTCACAGCGTACCTGTTTTTCTGGCTTCGGAGGATCTGTCGAATCTCCCAACGGAAGTGAAAAACCAGCTTTTGGAACGCTTAGAATATTACCAGTTCAAGTATTGTTTTGATCCCAATCTCAAACGGGAAGAAATTGACGGCGAAGTCAAAGCTATTTCTCCGATCACAAAAAATCCCGGGGATCAGGAAATATCAATTGAAGATCTTCAAAATCTGAAACAGAGCTGCGTATATATGATTTTTGTGGCTACCTATCTGCACACCTGGATCAACGAGCATCAGTATGACGAATTGGGTGAACTGCTTTTCAATGGCCTGGGGTTACGATTTGGAAAGGGAGAACAGGGAATCATGGCCCCAGAATCAGATCTGAACATTGCTCCGGATCTGAAAAGTGCCACCCAAATGCTTTGGTTTGTAAACTTACTCTCACGAACTGAGTTCGGCTTCATTACCAGAAATGAAGAAGGAGATGTAAATCCTGATTTCGCCGAATTATTGCTGCGGAAAAAAGAAGATTTTCTAAAGCTTGGAGTAGAAGTCGAGAATATCGAATCCAGGACTAATATCTAAACGAACGGCATGCTACAAAAAATAAGCCTTTAAAAATCTGAAATAAAATTTCAATTCGGCATGTAGACCAGCCGGTGCCATTGGAAGATTATCAAGTGTTAATTTGAACCGGATCACTGTAAACCAGTCACTCGCAAACTTTCAACTGAAATTTTTCTTTATTCAAAAGACTAACTAAATCTCGCAGGAGATCTAATAAATTGCTTTCTTTACCTAAATTTCATTTTATAAAATAATACACGGCATATGAAGAAGCTGATCCCTGTTTTGCTTTTTATTCTGGTCCTGGCTGGGGGTTTTGTTTTGTACCTGTTTTCCAGCATCGGCTTCTTCAGGGAAGTAACCTCCAAAAATGATTTTGGTGCGGTATTCCAAACCATTGAACTTCCTGGTGTAGAGGACATGGCAATTGCCCGGGCAGATAGTCTTCTGATTCTCTCGGTTGATGACCGCGCCGCCAGAAGGGATGGAAAGGAAGGTCTGGTCGGTCTATATCTCATCGACTTACGCCAAGAAAATTTTGAACCCATTCTCTTAAGTGGCGAATTGGATTTTCCTTTTTACCCACATGGCATCAGCATCTACCCGCTTGACTCTGCCACTTACGGCCTGATGGCCATCAATCATGTCGATGGGAAACATTCGGTGGAGCATTTTATCCTTTCGGGTCAAAGCCTACAATTTCAAAAAACGATCACGGATCCGAATTTCATCAGCCCAAATGATTTGGTAATGGTCAGTCCCGAGGCTTTCTATTATTCCAATGATCATGGATATACCAGTAGCTTGGGGATTTTTGCCGAAAATTACCTTGGCATCAAAGGCTCAAACGTTGGATTCTACGATGGCAGCCAAGCCGAAATCAAAGCTGAAAAAATAGCCTACGCAAACGGAATTCAATTTGATAAATCCAAAGGGCTTCTCTACGTGGCTTCTGTCCGGGGATTTATGGTAAAAGTCTATGAGGTGAATGAAGACTGGAATCTGACTCTTCTCGAAGATATTCCAACCAAGACAGGAGTGGACAATATTGAATTGGATGAAGAAGGCAATTTATGGATTGGGGCCCATCCCAACTTGCTAAGATTTGTGGCCTATGCTGGCGGCAAAAAAGAAACAGCACCCTCCGAAGTGATTCGAATCCGTTATTCTCCTAATCAGTCCAGCCTGGAGGAGGTATGGGCCGATCCGGGTACCCAGCTTTCAGGGTCATCAGTAGCTCTACCTTGGAATGATTTTCTTTTTATCGGTAATGTGATGGACTCCAAAGTCTTGGTTTTGAAAAAGTAAGACTCCACAGGCTAGCTTTGAAATAGATAATTGTTATTTTATGGCCATTTTCAGAAGAAAATGTCATTTAATCCCTATTTCCCAAAATAACCTAGCCTATGAAAGTGAAATTTTGGAGACTTCTGGTGCTCCTCGTATCAGGTCTGTGTATTATTTCTTTCCTTTTTATTTTTAAGGAAAACAAAATCAAACCCGAACTTTTCGGAATCCCCTACATTTTTTGGTCAGGATTTGTGGTCACTTTCCTGATCGTGTTAGCGACTTACATCGGATCTCTTGTTTTTCCTTTTGACGATCCCAAAAAATCATGATTGGTTGGTTGATTTTCTTCTTTTCCATCTTTTTGGGAATGCTCGGCTATGCCTCCTATTTATCCTATCGGAAAGATCGAACCTCAGATGAATTTATTCTTGGAGGATCCAATATTGGCGCCATCTTGGGATTTTTGACTTTTTCGGCAGCACTTTTCAGTGCTTTCACCTTTATGGGCATGCCGGATTTCTTCCGGATACATGGCGTCGGAGCTTGGATATTTCTCGCATTTTCAGATGCCTTGATGGTGTTTTTCCTGATTTGGTTTGGCTATTCGCTTCGTAAAAGAGCCGCATTGGTAGGATACCAGGGAGTAGCGGGCTTGATGAAATCTTGTTACGGTAATCCTTATGCAGGTTACCTGTTGTTCATCAGCTCCTTTCTTTTCTTGATTCCTTACGTATCGATCCAGATTCGGGGTATTTCTATTTTTTTGGATGCAGCATTTCCACAAATGCTTCCCTCTTGGAGCTGGTCTGCTATTTTGGTTCTGATCATGTTGGTGTATTCCCAGATCGGAGGATTGAAAGCAATTGTTTATAGCGATGCGATTCAGGGAGTCATCATGCTGTTGGTGATTTGGATCATAGGACTGACCTGTCTGAGAATGTCCGGTGGATTTGAACAAGCTACGGAGCGGGTACAGGCTATCCAAACAGAATTACTCAGTCTCCCAGGTCCCAAGGGACTATTCAGTACCCAATTTCTCATTGCCTCAGCTATTGCGATAGTTTTGATTCCTGTATCTCAGCCGCAATTCACAACTAGACTGGTTGTCATGAAGGATCTGAAATCGGTGCATCGAATGGCCTATGCGGTCGGAATTTTCGCCATGCTGGTAATTCTGCCAACGGCTTTTATCGGACTCTATGGCGCAATTAAATATTCTGAGGCTAGTACTGCCGAATTCCTAGCTCAAGCATTGCTTTTTGATCAGGCAGTCCCTGTAGCAGCTTTGGCAGTAGTCGGATTATTTGCTGCCTGTCTCTCCACCACCAACGCCCAGATTTTTGCATTGGGGACCGAACTGAGATCACTGCTGTCGGGAAGTGACCGATCCAATATGAGAGCAACCAAGATCTCCATCCTGATTTTCGCGATAATCGTCATGATATTCTCATCCTATATGTCGGACGAACTGGTACTTCTGGCCCGGGTAAGCTTTACCGGTACTTCAATGATAGCTCCTGTAGTCTTGGGAGCTGTGATCTTCAAGCATCCACCCAAAAGTCTGCTAATTCTATCCAGTTCAGCTTTAGCTTATTTCATCCTCTCACTTTTGGGTATAGTACCGGCCCAAATCTTTGGACAGGCATTGGATTTTGTCATGTACATCCTTTTAGCCTTAGTGACTTCTGCAATTATGCTCGCCCATCATTTTAATCAAAAACCAGAAAATGAAGCTCAACTCTAAACTGTCCCTCCCAGATTTGGATCAACCCCTACGTAGATTTTGGGAGTTATCCGGAGAGAAAATCCGCCTTATCGAAGACTCTTTTGATCCAAAAAACGGAGCTCCGGTTTTCACCGAAAAAGGAAAATACGTTAGCCGTGGCTGGACAGAATGGACTCAGGGTTTTCAGTATGGCTCCTCCCTGTTACAGTTTGACGCCACGGGAGATCAGGAATTTCTGGAAATTGGTCGAAAGAATACTGTTCAAAAAATGGCCTCCCACCTCACCCACACCGGTGTTCACGATCATGGCTTCAACAATGTAAGCACCTATGGCAATCTTCTTAGGATGATCCGGGAAGGTAAAATCGAGGCTTCCCAGTGGGAAAAGGAATTTTATACCCTGGCGTTAAAAGTAAGTGGTGCTGTGCAGGCAAATAGATGGACAAGTATTCCTTCGGGAGGATTCATCTACTCCTTCAATGGACCACATTCACTTTTTGTAGATACGATTCGATCCTGTAGGGCATTGGTTATTTCGCATGGATTGGGACACGTGCTCCAAGGTGAAAATGATAAGCGGATTTCACTGATAAAAAGGGCAATTCAACACATCTTGACTACTGTTCGCTATTCGATTTATTACGGAAAAGGACGCGACAGATTCGATGTAGCGGGTCGGACAGCTCATGAAATTATCTTTAATATCAACGATGGAAACTATCGCTGCCCGAATTCCCAGCAGGGATATACCGGTTTTAGCACCTGGACGAGAGGTTTGGCTTGGGCGATTTCAGGCTTGGGGGAAACGCTGGAAATTCTTGACCTAATCGATGAAAAAGATTATGAATCCTTGATTTCAAAGCAGGATTTAACTCAGGAACTGACTGAGGCAGCAATTGCAACGGCAGATTTTTACCTTGAAAATACGCCCACCGATGGAATACCTTATTGGGACACAGGTGCACCTCGTCTTCATGAATTGGGTGATTATCTGAACAAGCCTTCCGATCCCTTCAATGGTCTGGAACCGGTGGACAGCTCGGCTGCATGCATTACGGCCCAGGGATTAATCCGGATAGCGAACGTCCTCAAAAAATCTAATCTTCCAAAGTCGGTACAATACTTCCAAGCGGCAATTATAATCTCAGCCAATCTCTTTCAGGAACCTTATCTATCCACCGATGAGAAACACCAAGGACTGATATTGCATGCCATCTATCATGAACCGAACGGATGGGATTACCAGCCGATAGCCGGTAAAGCAGCTTTTGGAGAATCCTGTATGTGGGGAGATTACCATGCACGGGAACTGGCACTTTTGCTGAAGCGCATGAAAGATGGGGCACCCTATTATTCATTTTACAACTGTGTCCAAAGCTTATGAGTGCCGGAAAATATAAACCTCAGTTCCCACGGGTAGCTCAATTGAAAACTCCCGAACAATTTCGTCTTCACCTTTCTGATCAAAGAATCAATCTTGAATTTGATGAGAAATTGATCTCGGGGTCCGAATCTCCATTTGCAAAAGCACATCAATTGCGGAGCGGAAATCGAATTGGAAATTCCTTCTGTATTCTTCCCATGGAAGGCTGGGATGGCACCAGGGAAGGTAAGCCTAGCGAACTCACCAAAAGACGTTGGAATAATTTTGCCATAAGCGGGGCCAAACTGCTTTGGGGATGCGAAGCCGTGGCAGTCCGTCCGGAAGGCCGGGCAAACCCCAATCAGCTTCAGCTAAACGAATCCAATTTGAGTGATTTTGAAGAGCTATACAAATCGGTAGAAAAAAGCCACTCTGAGCGATTTGGAACCAGCGAAGACTTACTAACCGGGCTTCAGTTAACTCATTCGGGGAGATTTTGTAAACCAAATTCCAAAACTAAAATGGAACCCAAAATTCTTTATCGACATCCGGTTTTGGATAAGAAATTTGGGATTCCAGAAGACTATCCGCTGATGAAAGACGAAGATCTGAATGAATTGGTCGACAATTACATTCGGGCCTCGGTACTGGCTCAGAAGTCTGGATTCCGATTCGTCGATATCAAACATTGCCATGGATACTTAGGTCATGAATTGCTGAGTTGCTATGAACGCGAAGGAATCTATGGTAAGTCACTGGCAAATCGATCCCGTTTTATCCGGGAGATCGTAGCAGGCATAAAGGCTGAAGCTCCCGGGCTAGAAATCGGAGTTCGGCTTAGTATTTTCGATTGGATGCCTTTCCAAAAAGGACCTGAGGAGATAGGAATTCCTTCCACAGAAGGGGAATATCCCTTTGGATTTGGAGCTGATAATTCAGGAATAAAAACTGACCTATCAGAACCTTTCCTTTTTCTTGAGGAGCTAAAGAAATTGGACATCGAACTGCTTTGTACGACGGCCGGTAGCCCTTATTACAATCCACATATCCAGCGACCGGCCCTTTTCCCGCCTTCGGATGGATACATGCCGCCAGAAGATCCGCTGATGGGAGTGGCCCGCCAAATTGAAGCCACGGCTTCTGTAAAAGAGAATTTTCCGAATTTTTATGTGGTGGGCTCCGCTTATTCTTACCTCCAGGAATGGCTTCCAAATGTGGGTCAACAAGTACTTCGAACTGGAAAAGCAGATTGCATTGGATTGGGTCGAATGGTACTGAGCTATCCGGAATTGCCGGCAGATGTTTTGGCTGGGGTAGATTTGAAGCGTGGAAAAATCTGTAGGACTTTCTCCGATTGCACGACTGCTCCTAGAAATGGGATGATCTCCGGCTGCTTTCCATTGGATCCTTTTTATAAGAAAATGGAGGAATACAGCAAATTGAAAGGTTTGAAGGCAGAGTGATCGTCAGGGGATTAAAATTTCGGTTTTCACAACGAATGAAGAAAAACGGCATTACTTGCCATCTGAAATTTGAAGATCCAGAAAAGAAACTTTAAAATAGAATTACATAAAATCAAGCATGTTGCAAGACTCAGCGAATGAAAAGCGAGATAGCCCCTTCGGTATGCGAGATTTCATACAATCGAAAAAATCATCTTTATATCTATGAACAGAGTAGCATTAGTCACCGGAGGAAGCCGAGGAATAGGTTTGGGTATTGCCAAAGCCCTGGCGAAAGAGGGCTTGGATCTTGCCATTAATGGTGTACGGGAAGAATCCAAAGCCACCAAATCACTTGAAGAATTACGTTCTTATGGAAGAAGGGTAGTGTATCTTCAGGGTGATATTTCCTCAAAAGCAGACCGGGCAAAGATCGTACAAGGTCTCAGAGAAACGTTCGGACAGATTCATGTCCTGGTTAATAATGCCGGTGTGGCCCCTCGAACACGTTGTGACCTCTTTGAAATTTCTGAGGAAGATTATGATGTATTGATGGATATCAATCAAAAGGGCACTTTTTTTCTCACTCAGGAACTTGCCAAGTGGATGTCAGAGCTGAAGCAAACTCAGCCTAATTCTGATTTTAGTATGATCAATATTACTTCCGTTTCCGCGGAGATAGCTTCTATCTTGAGAGGAGCCTATTGCATGTCAAAATCGGCCTTATCGATGATGTCGACTGTATTTGCCATCAAAATGGCAGAGTTTGGAATACCGGTTTATGAGATCCGTCCCGGTGTCATAGAGACAGACATGATCGAGGCAGTACGTGAAACCTATCATAAAAATGTCAAATCCGGCATGACACTGGAGCCCAGAATGGGACAGCCCGAAGATATTGGTAAAGTAGTAGCCGCTTTGGTTCGGGGAGATTTACCTTATTCCACAGGCCAGATTATTTCAGTGGATGGAGGAATGAATATCAAACGGATGTAGCCTAAGTTCCTTTTTCCAAAAAACCTTAAATTCGTTAGCTGAATCAACTTTAATTTATGAAAAAGGAAAAACCAATCTTCCATAAGCGCATCTTTTGGGATGTGGATTTTGAAAATCTAGACTACGATAAGAAAGCGAATTTCATCATTGAGCGGGTTTTTGAACGGGGAGATGTGCCTGATATCCGAAATTGCCGACGTTATTACGGGGATGAAAAAGTAACTGAAGCCCTATTGAATGCTAAATTTTTGCCGGAAATAACCATGTATTTGGCTGCGGCAGTGATTGATCGACCTTTAAAGGATTTTAGATGCTACAAACTCAGACAATCGAACCCGGGACTCTTTCCTTATTAGAAAGACTTATGGAAATTCCCGAACTGAAAAGCTTCGGTTTGGTAGGAGGCACAGCCCTTTCTTTAAGGTTTGGGCATCGGATTTCTGTGGATTTAGATCTTTTTTCAACTGAAAAATTTGAGAATGCTGACTTAGAAACAGTTCTCCAAAAAGTTTTTGGAGAAAGATTTGAAAATCGAACAAGCACTCCTTGGTTTGGTATTTTTTGCTTTATTGAGGGTGTTAAAGTGGATTTAATTCGATACCCACACCCCTTGATCCGACCAATGGAAACTACTGACGGGGTCCGCATGTATTCCAATGAAGATATTATTGCGATGAAAGTTCAGGCCATATTAGGCAGAGCCAAGAAGAAAGACTTTTGGGATGTGGCTGAATTGTTGAATCATTATTCAGTAGCTGATTTTATCAATTTTCATAAGGAAAAGTTCAATACTCAAAACCTTCTGATTTCTGTTCCTCAGGCGATCACTTATTTTTCTGATGCTGACGAAAGCGAAAATCCAGTCAGCTTAAAAGGTCAAACCTGGTCCAAAATTCAAAAATCCATCCAAAAGAAAGTGGCTAAGTTTTTAAAATAGAGGCATTGAATTCTCCTCAATAATGCCAGAAACCTTGTGTACTTTTCCTGATTGAAGATTTCCGTCGGTACGGAGAGATGACCGATGGAGAAAAGTGGATATAAATAAAAGAGAACTAGAACTTCATTTCCAAGTGAAATTGACTTTATAGAAGTTGAAAATTGTTCTGAGTTCAGAACAAAAAACATCCTTTTTTGTATCAAACCGAGAACATGATGATTAGACTTAAAATCAAGTAGACTTTACTATTTATAATTTGCACTCCGAAAATCCCGAGGAGCCAAAAGACACAAATTTTTGAAGCTCCGATTGAAATAGGATAGATTTTCATAGCCCACACGAAAAGCAATCTCGGCTATTCCCAGATCGGTTTCAATCAGAAGCTTTTGAGCTTCGGCGATTCGGAGTTGGGTCAGATATTGGGTGAAAGTTTTACGGGTTCGCAATTTGAAAAAACGGCAAAATGCCTCCTTGCTCATATTTGCTTTGGCAGCAGCCTGATTCAGGGAAATCGGCTGAAAGCGATTTTCCAACAAGAATTGCATGACTTGATTCATTCGAATTCCTTCCCGCTCATTGAGATGATGATTTCCCAGATTCAAGGGAATCATTTCCGTGCTTTCATCTGCCAGAATAGCCAAAAGCTTCAGGCCATGGATAAAACAGTTCAATCCATCATGCTCTGAAAAATCCCTCAAAATCAAACTCAATTCGTGAAGACTGGTTCCTTTGACCTGAAAACAAAGACCTGACATGGAGTGAAATTTTAATAAGGGTTTCAAATCCTCTACTTCTGCCAGTGCTTTTCCCAGTGCCTGAAAATCAAAAAAGACGGTATTCCCAGCTGCGTTCAGTCGCTTAGGATTTTCAAAATATTCCGGATCACTCCGAAATACATGCGGCACATTCGCTCCAAGAAAAAACACATCGCCCGGCTGAAATCTACCCACATATTCTCCGCTTAAAAACTGTCCTCTCCCTTCCAGAATCAAAGTCAATTGCAACTGTGGATGCTGGTGCAGCCGATCGTAAAAATGGGCTCCCCTATCTTCTTGATAGCGGATAAACTCTTTTTGAGACTTGGGGATCTGAAAGGAAATAATCTTTGCCATACTATATATTGGTATAAAATTAATTTATTTCCTGGAATAGGATGTCCAAATAGTCAATATAGTATTGGTTTGGATTAATACTGTGGAAGCAATTCGCCCTTTATGACCTTAATTTTGAAATAAAAAAACTATGAACTGGTACGGTATATTTCCCGCTTTGACGACCAAATTCCATCCCGACGGAAGATTGGATATGGACTTATTTTTGAAGAATCTGGATTTTCAAATTGAATCCGGAGTTCATGGGATCATACTTGGAGGTACTCTGGGAGAAAGTTCGGTTCTCTCACAGGAAGAAAAAATCAGCTTGACCCAGGCTGCTCTAGAGCGCATCCAAGGCAAAGTACCTGTAATCCTGAATATTGCCGAAGGCGCTACCAAAGATGCGATCGCCTGGGCAAAAAAAGCAGAAGAACTCGGTGTATCCGGACTGATGATCCTGCCTCCTATGCGCTATGCTGCAGATGCAAGAGAAGTAGTCACCTATTTCAAAGCAGTCGCCAACTCTACCAAATTACCAATTATGATTTATAATAATCCAATTGATTACAAGACTTTGGTGACCTTGGATATGTTTGCTGAGCTGGCCGAATGCGAAAATATACAGGCAATCAAGGAATCTACCCGGGACATCTCAAACGTGACTCGAATGATTAACCGGTTTGGAGATCGCTATAAAATCCTTTGCGGAGTGGATACCTTGGCATTAGAGGAGTTATTAATGGGTGCTACTGGATGGGTTGCGGGCTTGGTCTGTGCTTTTCCAAAAGAAACTGTTGCCATCTTTAACTTGGTGCAGGAAGGAAAAATCGAAGAAGCAAAGAAAATCTACCGCTGGTTTCTCCCTCTTCTCGAACTGGACATTCATCCAAAACTAGTCCAATACATCAAACTTGCGGAGGCACATTGCGGAGTAGGCAGTGAACACGTAAGGGCTCCAAGATTGACATTAATCGGAGAAGAACGGGAAAGAATTGAGAAAATCATTTCGGAAGGCTTAGCTAAAAGGCCTAAATTGTAATGAGGATGTATGATTTTAGATATAAGACTTAAGATGTATCTAAAATTGGCATTTCTTTGGGCACGATACATCCGACTATTGCCTAAGTTCCCAATCGGTTAATTTTAAAATCTCAAAATATGGACCTAAACCAAATTTTCAACTCCGCACAAGAAGCATTTTTGACCTATAAAACTATTTCAGGACCTAAAAAGGCTGATTTTCTTGAAAAAATAGCCGAAATACTGGAAGAAAACCGAAAAGCGATTGTCCTCATAGCATCCAAAGAATCTAATCTCCCTGAAGCTCGAATCAACGGGGAACTAGGACGGACTACTGGCCAGATCAAACTTTTCGCAAATCTGGTAAGAGAAGGAAGCTGGGTAGAAGCTACTATAGATCCAGCAGATGCTAGCCGCACCCCGATTCCCAAAGCGGATATCCGTCGCATGCTGACTCCCCTCGGTCCAGTGGTTGTTTTTGGCGCAAGTAATTTTCCCTTGGCTTTTTCAACAGCAGGCGGGGATACGATATCTGCATTGGCAGCAGGCTGCCCGGTTATTTATAAAGCTCATCCAGCTCATCCCGACACCTCTAAATTCGTGGGGGACTGCATTTCACAGGCTGTGAAAAAATCCGGACTTCCTGAAGGCATCTTCAGTCACGTTGAAGGTGGTGTCAAGATGGGGCAGGACCTAGTCAAGCATCCGCTTGCTAAGGCAGTAGGATTCACCGGATCTTTTTCAGCTGGGAAATCCTTATTTAATATCGTCGGCAACCGTGAAATACCTATCCCAATCTATGCCGAAATGGGGTCAGTCAATCCCATTTTCGTATTCCCCGAACGACTTGCAAATGAGTTGGTTCCCCTAGCGCAAAGTTTTGTGAGCTCAAATACCTTGGGGGCAGGGCAGTTTTGTACCAATCCAGGATTGATCTTTGTGCCCAGAAAACTTGCTGAGCGCTTTGAAAATGCAATTTTGGTAGCCCTGGAATCTGTAGAACCGGCGCCCATGCTCCATGAAGGAATCGCAGAGTCTTATTACAAAGCCCTCACCGAATTGCAACTCCGCTCAGAGCTAGAATGGGTGAAGGTACCCGATTCGAAGCATCTGATTGAGGCTAGGCCGGCTCTTGCAGAAATAAGTGTCAAGGACTGGTTAAGTGATGATCACTTTCAGGAGGAGGTGTTTGGATCATTTGCCTTGGTGGTAGTCTATGAGCAGGAAGAAGAATTGCTTGAGGTAGCGGATAAGCTTCAAGGCCAATTGACCATTACCCTCTGGGCCGATACCTCAGAACTGAAAAATCAAAGCGAGTTAATCAATCGATTGGAAGAGAAATGTGGCCGGATTCTATTTAGAGGAGTGCCAACAGGAGTCGAAGTGGGATATGCGATGCAACATGGCGGTCCCTACCCGGCGACGACAGATTCACGGAGTACATCTGTAGGTGCCCATGCAATCAAGCGATTTGCACGTCCGATTGCTTATCAGGATATGCCCCATGACTTGCTTCCGGAGGCTTTGAAAGATGGAAATCCCCTTGGGATCCTAAGGCAGGTGGATGGGGAATGGAAGAAGTAAGATATGGGATATAAGATGTTGGATATAAGATGTTGGATGTCCGCTTCGATGAATTTTCCAATTTTTCAATATTCCAATTTTAAATTCTCCAATGATGAATTTCGAATACTGAATGGTAAACAAAAAAGTTTCTGAAGGCAGGAGAAACACCTTTTCCTGCATCGATGCCCATACCTGCGGCAATCCCGTTCGGGTAGTTTCAGGTGGAGTTCCTTTTTTAAAAGGCGATTCCATGCTGGAGAAGCGGAAATATTTTCTGGAAAATCTGGACTGGATCCGTACCGGTTTGATGTTTGAACCACGTGGTCACGATATGATGTCAGGCTCCATGCTTTTTCCTCCTCATGATCCCCAGAATGATTTTGCAGTCCTCTTTATCGAAACTTCC
This sequence comes from uncultured Limnohabitans sp., assembly GCA_964521585.1. GTDB lineage: Bacteria > Bacteroidota > Bacteroidia > Cytophagales > Cyclobacteriaceae > Algoriphagus. The sequence continues at coordinate 1,547 of CAZFSC010000049.1, read as the reverse complement.
GGATGCTTGCCTATGTGTGGACATGGCACGATCGGCACAGTAACGATAGCGATTGAAGAAGGCCTGATTTATCCCAAGACTCCGGGATTTCTCCGCATGGAAACACCGGCAGGATTGGTACTGATATCGTACAAGCAAGATGGCAAAAAAGTAAAGTCTGTTAAACTGACCAATGTCAAAAGCTTTTTAGCAGCTGAAAACCTGGAAATTGAATCTGAACACTTAGGAAAACTTCAGGTAGATGTCGCTTATGGGGGAAACTTTTATTGCATCGTGGATCCACAGGAAAATTTTCCTGGTCTGGAACATTTCAAAGCTGAGCAATTGATCAGCATGGCGAGAGATCTTCGTCAAGCAATGAATGCCCGCTATGAATTCGTGCATCCCGAACAGGATCAAATCCGGGGACTATCTCATGTGCTCTGGACAGGTAAGACTTTGGATTCCTCAAGTACAGCAAGAAATGCTGTTTTTTACGGAGACAAAGCGATTGACCGATCACCTTGCGGAACCGGGACCTCAGCCCGCATGGCGCAATGGCATGCAAAAGGCTGGCTGAAGCCCGGGGATGAATTTATTCACGAGAGTTTTATTGGTTCCAAATTCACCGGTAGGATTGAAGAGGTAACTGAAATAGCCGGCAAACCCGCAATTATCCCGAGTATTGAAGGCTGGGCCAAGGTTTATGGATACAATACAATAATTCTGGATGAAGATGACCCCTATGTCCATGGATTTCAGGTGTTATAAATTGTCTTAAGCAAAAAGAATAACTAACCTAACACATATCTAGTACTTTGTACAAGCTACTTAGTACTTCAAAAAATGAAACCAACACTCATCGTCGGCGGCGGAATTGTCGGGCTCTTTGCAGCATATTTCCTTCAAAAGGAAGGAGTGGAAGTCATTTTGGTTGACCAGACGGATCTTCAGGAAAATTGCTCCACTGGTAATGCGGGGATGATCGTGCCAAGTCATATTATTCCTTTGGCAGCTCCTGGTATGATCAGCAAGGGAATCAGTTGGATGTTTTCCTCCAAAAGTCCCTTTTACATTCACCCCAGACTGGATTATCAACTGGCCAAATGGTGTCTATTATTTTTCAAGGCGGCTAATGAAAAACAGGTCAAAAAAGCGATTCCTTTTCTGAAGAATTTGAGTCTACTCAGCAAAGCGCTCTATCAGGAATTCAAAATTGAGCACCCGGAATCTTCCATCGCCTTGGTAGAAAAGGGACTGATGATGGCCTACCAGACTGAAGTAGTGGAAAAAGAAGAAATTGAATTTGCACATTTGGCAAGAAAACACGGTTTGGAAGCAAAAATCCTAACCTCGTCTGACATCCGAAAAATAGAACCCAACCTGGAGTTGAAAGCCAGAGGAGCAGTTCTTTTTCCCGGTGATGCACATTTGGATCCCGGCGCATTGTATGGATTTTTGAAACGCTATCTGGAAGAGAAGGGAGTGAAATTCCATTTTAAAACCGAAGTTTTTGGATTTGAGAAGTCAGGTCAAAAAGTAACGAATGTCCGGACCAGCAAAGGAGA
>CAZFSC010000048.1:0-22026 GCA_964521585.1 uncultured Limnohabitans sp. | reverse complement strand
TTTTCAATAAATGGGGCCAACTTATTTTTTATTGTGAGAAAACAGATTTGATCTCTGAAGAATCAACCTGCATTTGGGATGGAACTTTTGAAAACAACGATATTCCTAACGGGACTTATGCGGTGAGAATTGAATTGAAAAATCTGGAGAGAGGAATTTCAAAAACCCAGTTAGGTTCCATCATTATCATTGAGTAAAAAGCTAAAACATTGAAAAGCCTTAATTCCAGTAAAAAAAGCCGGTTTTTTTTAATACTTCCATCGAAACAACGACTAACTATAATTAGCAGGGTCGTTCACGCAATTCGATTCTGACGCAATTGTATTGAATCTTTAAATTCCTGTGGTTTCATTTAAGAAATAACCCATCATTTCTCTCTGTCAATTCATTGAAAGTTTGTCAGAGGGAATATTTTTTATGAGGGGGAAAGTTGAATGCAATATTTTTCCTATTTTGAACCGTTTGAATCCCTTGTTTTATTAACCCCAAACCAATAACCTATCTATGACAGACAACATCAACCGGAGTGCGCTCTTCAATGCAAGTTGTTTCGCCCTCATTACTACAGCCTTTACCTTTGCCATCCGGGCTGGTATTCTTCCCCAACTTGGCGACACCTTTGGATTAAATGCCGAACAACTAGGCTTTATCAATTCAATGTGGTTTCTAGGATTCCCAATCTCTATGATTTTAGGAGGAATTTTTTATCATAAAATCGGTCCTGCCAATATTATGCGGATTGCTTTTGTCACGCATACGTTGGGTATTCTATTGACCATTTACGCAAATGGATACAACACCTTATTGATATCCACTCTCTTTATTGGATTTGGTAATGGTTGTACGGAAGCCGCTTGTAATCCTATGATAGCCGACATGTACACCGGCGTGAAAATGAACAAAATGCTAAATCGTTTTCACATGTGGTTTCCAGGAGGAATTGTTCTGGGATCCCTCATTTCTAAGTTTATGACAGATTTAAATTTGGGCTGGGAATCTCAGATTTGGGTGATGATGATCCCTACATTGATTTATGCATTTTTATTCTTCGGAAAAACATTCCCTAAACCAAAAGTAGAAGGCGCGACCTCCTTAATGGAAAACCTAAAGGCAATGATCAGTCCGGTTTTCATTTTCTTATTCATCTGCATGGCCTTAACAGCAATTTCAGAATTCGGACCTCAGCAGTGGGTAGGCTTGGTCATGGGATCAAGTGGTGCCAGCCCAATGCTAATTCTTGCCTTAACTACAGGAGTAATGGCAGTTGCCCGATTCTTTGCCGGGCCAGTAGTATCTACCCTTGGTCAGACTGGGGTTTTACTTGCAGGCTCCATATTGGCGACTGTTGGTATATTCTTGTTTAGCACAGTCACTGGACCGATGGCTTATGTCGCAGCCGTGATTTTTGCTTTGGGCGTGGGGTATTTCTGGCCAGTGATGGTCGGAGCTGTCGCTCAGCGAGTTCCTTTGAGCGGTGCCTTGGGAATGTCGATTATCGGAGGAGTAGGCATGTTCTCCACAGCAATCTTCCAGCCTATTATCGGAAGCTGGATTGATAGCTCTTATGCGGTGATGTCAGCCGCTGGACTTTCAGGAGCTGAACTTGAACTTGCAGCCGGTCAGGAGACTCTTCAGAAAATGATGATTTTCCCGATAATTCTAATCGTGCTCTTTACGGTATTCTTCTTTTGGCAGAAGAATCCGAAAACAACAGCAGCAGTACCAACAGTACATTAAACACAAAAACAGCCTTCGGGCTGTTTTTTTTTGAATAGATTTTACCAGAATGAAGTCTAAGAATCCTTATAGTGAATTCAATCCGAGGCCAATCGATTCAAATAAAGTAGACCGAGAATACTTGGATTTCCAATCAAGAATTAATCACAGGTATAGCTTTCGTAATCATCTTTAAAAAGAGAATTAAGCTTTCCCTCATCATCTTTATAAGTGATTGCCCCAGTCCTTTCTGAAATCTCAATGTCTCCATTGGTGACCACAGTGCTACCATCTTTGAGAATAATGGTACAGGGCCCCTTTATTTCATTAATATCCTGAAGAAAATCACAGGATCCAATATTGGCCAATAGACCAGTTAACAAAATTATTTTAAACAAGAATTCAACCGATTTCTTCTTCATAATTCCTGAGGAGGATTTCGGTAAAAATACAGATTGAAAATCAGAATTGACATGTTTGAAAAATAAAAAAGCTCAACATTTCTGTTGAGCCTTGTGACCTCGTCAGGATTCAAACCTGAAACCTCCTGAGCCGTAATCAGGTGCTCTATTCAGTTGAGCTACGAAGCCGTTTGAGACTGCAAATGTACTTGTAAATCTTTTTATTCCAAATACAGTGGGCTAATAAAACCTGTAAAACAAGTAAGAGCCTGATTAATACTTAAGAATAATTAAGACTAAAAGAGGGGTAAATCATTCGGGATTTCCTATTTTTGCCCGCATTCAATGCAGAAAAAGTAACTATTTGATGAAAAAAATATTCTCCCTTTTACTTGCCCTTTCCCTTATTCAAGGAGTTTTTGCGCAAGAGACAGAAAAAAAACCAAAAAATCCCATTGGAGGCCGACCTAATATTCCGAGCGATTTGAGTTTCGAGTTTGGTTTTTCCCAGTTGAATAATCGTCCTGCAGATATGGACGTGAATTTCTTCGGCTCCAGAACTTTTAATGCCTATTACTCACATCCTGTTCCAATTTTGGGAGCCAATTCAGGAATGGTGCTGAAGTTGGGATTCGGAATAGGCACTGATAAATATGCATTCAAGAATGATGAAAATTTATTTTTGAACGAAGATCTGGGTCCGGAGTCGAGTGAGTTTCTGGAAATAGAGGACGTTTACGGCACAGATATTCAAGTCAATAAAAATGTGTTTGCCGCGAATTATTTTGATGTGCCTATTGATATCGTCTATCACCTTAATAGATCAAATTATGCACAGGGATTCAGATTCAGCGTAGGTGCAAAAGTAGGCTATCTCTACAATGCCCACACAAAAATCAAATATGAAGATTCTGAAGGACTAAATCGGAAAATCAAAGATTCCCAAAACTTCGGTCTGGAAAAATTAAGATATGGCATCACCGTGAAGGCGGGTTCTCCAGGATTCTATGCTTGGTCCTATTTCGGGTTAAACAAAATATTTCAGAGCGGTAGAGGTCCTTTCAATAATGAAGCCACACAAGTCAACTTCGGGATTGCTCTTAATGTGTTCTGAAAAGAAGAAAATAGTTTTTGGAAACCGGATCTAAAGTCCGGTTTTTTTTTATCCCCAAAAATAAGAAAAACCAATAAAGCAGATCAGAAATCCAAAAATCAATCCCACATAAATCTCGATGGGACGATGCGCAGCAAGATATAAGCGAGAACTTCCGACTATTCCGTTTAGCATCAAAATCAACAACAAAGGATAGAGTACTTTGAAAGTGGGAAACTTAATCCCTAAAACCAAAACAGCAGCCAAAAGCCCACCCATACCGATCATATGTGCTGACATTTTCCAGAAGAAAGTCACGCCAGTCAAAACTAGTACAGCCAGCGTAATCACTGCGAGAGTCTGCCAGAGCAAGGGATCAAGTTCTGATTTGTCGTATAGAAAATAAACAGTAAGCAAATAGTAAACTGAGGTGATCGAGAAAGGAATAGCCCGCTCCTGAATTGTGTCCATGTGAAGACTTTTCAACGTGCCACTCAACCTTAGCCCAAAGATCGTGACCATGGGAATGATCAAAGTGGAAAGTGCAATCAAAAAGAATATTCTGGATTTGAATTCAAGCGGCAAACTGGTAGCCTGCGGCACCAAAAAAAACAACATCCCATACACGATCACCGGAATGATCAGTGGTTGAAAAACAACAGAAATCACTAAGGCAAGTACTCGCTGCACTACAATTCTTTTCTAAGTCTCGCCACAGGGATCTGCAATTGCTCTCTATACTTCGCCACTGTTCTTCTTGCGATGTTATACCCTTTTTTATTCAGCATTTTCACGAGCTTATCGTCTGAATAAGGTCGTTTTTTATCCTCTTCATTGACCAGTGTTTGCAAAACGGATTTTACCTCTCGATTACTTACGTCTTCCCCGCTATCTGTTGCTATACCTTCTGAGAAAAAATATTTGAGTGGATAAACTCCAAACTCCGTCTGAATGGATTTACTGTTTGCCACCCGGGAAACGGTAGAGATATCCATATCGATTTTTTCAGCGATATCTTTCAAAATCATAGGTCTTAAGTTGGTCTCGTCACCGTCTATGAAAAACTCCTTTTGATACTGAAGTATGGCTTCCATAGTTCGCAAAAGCGTATTTTGACGCTGCTTGATGGCATCAATAAACCATTTTGCGGCATCGAGCTTTTGCTTGACAAAAGTCACCGTCTCCTTTAATTTTTTATCTTTTTTATCACTCTTATCATAAGCATCAAACATCTCCGAATACGATCTGGAGATTCGGAGTTCCGGAGCATTTTTGGAATTGAGGCTAATTTCAAATTTACCTCCTACCTGATTCAAAATAAAGTCAGGAATAACATACTGCGTGCGTACCAGCCCTTCAGAAACTCCTCCGGGCTTGGGATTAAGTCTGGTAATCAGATTTACAGCATCCTTGATTTCATCTTCATTGAGGTCACATTTCTTCTGAATCTTTGAATAATGCTTCTTGGTAAACTCCTCAAAACATTCTTGAATTATCATCAACGCATGTTGAACTGTCGGGTCATCCGGATGCTCCTTCCGCTCAAGCTGAATGATTAAACATTCCTGAAGATTCCTGGCTGCGATTCCTGCTGGGTCAAAGGTTTGAATCTTGCGGAGGATTTCCTCTAGTTCATCGAAGTCAGTTTCAATATTTTGGCTAAAGGCCAGATCGTTGATGATCGCGTCCAGATCACGACGGATATAGCCATCATTTTCGATGCTGCCAATTAATTGCTTTCCTATTATTTTTTGCCGTTCATCTAATCTTAGGAAACTAAGCTGGGAAAGCAGCTGCTCATGAAGTGAGGATTGACTGGAGATAGGCATCTCCCGGTCTTCATCGTCAGGACTGTAGTTTCCATCTCCCTGCATTTTATATCCACCATACTCATCATCGAGGTAATCATCGATATTGACATCTCGCTCATCAGTGTTAAAATCTTCTTCAAAATTATCATCAAATTCATCATCTGAACTTTCAGAATCTTCACTTTTGCCTTCTTCCAAAGCAGGATTAATCTCGAGTTCTTCTTCGATTCGAGTGTCCAGCTCGGCCGTTGGCACCTGCAGCAATTTGATGAATTGAATTTGCTGTGGTGAGAGCTTTTGTGAAAGTGATTGGCTAAGATTTAGCTTTTGCATTCAAAATTCGATTAAACCTGTATTTAGGGTTCAAAAAAGGCCTTTCCACAAGAAAAGCCTGTAATTCAAAGTTAGGAAAAACAAGCAAATTTTTGATAAAAAGCTGATTTAATCGTTTTTTTGCAATCCACAAAAAAACATCGGAGATTTCACTTCCGCTAATAAAATCACCAAATGGCATTTAACAAACGGGTAAAAATCAAGAATATCCTCGAAAAGGCTCCCATTGACTCTGAAGTTACTTTAATGGGCTGGGTCCGTACCAAACGCGGCAATAAAAATGTATCCTTTATTGCTCTTAACGATGGCTCCACTATTACCAATTACCAAGTCGTCGCTGATCCCGATGTGATTTCCGAAGAGATATTAAAAAAATGCAGTACGGGAGCTTGTTTAAAAGTCACAGGAACAGTCGTGGCTTCGCAAGGATCAGGTCAAAGCTCTGAATTGAATGCCCGAATGATTGAAATTTTAGGGGAGGCAGATCCTGAAAAATACCCCTTACAGCCAAAAAAGCATTCGCTGGAATTCCTTCGGGAAATTGCTCATCTCCGGATGCGGACCAGCACCTTTAGTGCCGTATTTCGGATCCGTCATGCCTTGGCTTTTGCTGTAAATAAATACTTTAATGATAAAGGATTCTTCTATATCCACACCCCAATCATCACTGCTTCGGATGCGGAGGGTGCCGGAGAGACTTTCAAGGTAACTACCTTGGATCTTTTAAATCCACCGAAAACAGCGGAAGGTAAAATTGATTATAAAAAAGACTTTTTCGAAAGAGAAGCGAATCTGACTGTGTCCGGCCAGTTGGAGGGTGAACTCGCCGCGATGGCTTTGGCAGAGATTTATACTTTCGGCCCTACTTTCCGAGCTGAAAACTCCAACACCACCAGACACTTGGCAGAATTTTGGATGATTGAGCCGGAAATGGCCTTTTATGACGCAGAGGACAACGCAGATCTTGCTGAAGATTTTTTGAAATATATAATCAATTATGCATTGGAAAACTGTCAAGATGATTTAAAATTTCTCGAAGCTCGACTTCAGGAAGAAGAAAAAAATAAGCCTGCTGATCAGCGTTCAGAAATGACTCTGATCGAAAAATTAAGATTTGTATCAGAAAATGATTTTGTAAGAATCACCTACACCGAAGCCATCGATATTCTTCGAAACTCAAATCCAAATAAGAAAAAGAAATTTCAATATCTGATTGATTCTTGGGGAGCAGATTTACAGTCAGAACATGAGCGTTTCCTGGTCGAAAAGCATTTTAAAAAGCCTGTAATCCTGACCGATTACCCGAAAGAGATAAAATCCTTCTACATGCGTCAAAACGACGATGGGAAAACAGTGGCTGCAATGGACATTCTTTTCCCGGGAATAGGAGAAATTGTCGGCGGGTCGCAGCGAGAGGAGCGGTTGGAAGTCTTGACGAAGCGCATGGAAGAAATGAATATTCCACAGGAGGAAATGTGGTGGTATCTGGACACTCGCAGATTTGGAGCCACGCCACATGCGGGATTCGGACTCGGCTTTGAGCGAATGGTGCAGTTTGTCACCGGGATGGGAAATATCAGAGATGTAATTGCTTTCCCAAGGACTCCAGGTAACGCTGAATTTTAACTTAAATCTCCCCCGGCTGAAAAGTCGGGGATTTTTTTTAACTGACTATTTTCACTCTTCTCGCCAATGGAATGCAAAGAAGGCTAAAACCTATAGCGATATAACCCACCAAATTGTAGTTTGTCAGTTCTCCGGCAGCATTCTCACCGATAATTATACCCGCAATCAGAGAAGCAAATCCTGTGGCCAACTGTTGAACTGCGGAGTTGAAACTCAAAAAACTCCCTCTATTTTCAGGCAAAGAAGTGCCAGTGATAATCGCCGCGGCAGGTACATATCTTCCATTTGAGGTCACAAAAAACATAGTGGAAATTAACAACACAAACGGAACAGGAGTCTCGCCCAGATTAGTAATGATCGCAATTGGTATCACATTCAAAAACATGAAAATAGTAAAGATCCGCAGCTTGCCATAACGGTCAGAAAGCTTCCCCACCCAAGGCGAGGTAAAAATCGTGAATGCACCTCCAGCCATATAGATGTAGGTAAGCTGCATCTCCGAAAAGCCGATATTGGCTACGGTATACGGACTCAAAAAAGGAATAATCATAAACTGTCCAAACATCATCATCACCGAGAGGGTAATGGCTCTCATTTGGTTCGGATTGCCAGTCACTCGCCGAATCACCAACATGGGATTGGGCCTGATGATATCATTTTTTAAGTACTCATTAATATTGGGAATATGACGGAAAATCATCACCAGACTAAGTACAGAAAGCACCGTTAAAATATAAAATGGCGTGTGCCAATCTGACAAACTTGCCAAGAATAAGCCCATCGGTACTCCCAATACGGAGGCTACAGAAAAAGCAGCCATCACCAACCCCATGGCTCTTCCTCTTTTGGAATCTGGAATCACATCTCCGATAATCGCTAAAATCAGCGCAGAGGTAAGGCCACCAAACAAACCCGACAGCACCCTTGCAAAAAGCAGAATGGGATAGTTTGGTGAGAGAGCGCATCCCAATGTAGCCACCGCAAATCCTACATAAACCCAAAGTAGAATTTTCTTTCGATCAAACCGATCCAGAAAAAATGCTCCGAAGAAACTGGAAATTCCTGCACTGAAAGTATATGAAGATACCAACAAACCGAATTCTCTGGGAGAAATGGCAAAAATCCGCATCAGCTGGGGCCCGAGTGGCATCAGGATCATGAAATCAACAATGTGGATGAAGTTGATGACCGCAAGGGTCCAGAGCAAAAGCTTTTCTTCTTTCATTAGGAAAAATAACTAGACCAACAACACCCGAGCGAATACAAATAGTTTAGATAAAAATCAGATTTCAGTAAATTTTTAAGTGAAGGTACGTCTCTGGAATTGCCTCAATGATATCTGAAGCTATCAATCCTCTTCGCTTGGTTTTAGCCGCAAGCTCCCCTGCCAGTCCGTGGTGAAAAACAGCGCAGATTGCTGAATTTTCAGGAGAATATCCCATTCCAAGGAAAGCTGCGATCATTCCTGTCAGTACATCTCCTGCTCCACCAGTTCCCATATAATGAATGCCTGAAGAATTGAAAATTTGTCTCCCATCAGGCAGATTAATCAAGGTATGCGCTCCTTTTAAGATTAAGATTAAATGATGGTCTTGGGCAAACTGTTTTGCTTTTTCAATACGATCGAAATGGTTTCTAGATTCACCAGCCAATCTTCTGAATTCACCCAGATGTGGTGTGAGAATGGAATTTTCAGGAAGCTTTTTAAGCAAATCCGGATTCTCTGCCAATAAATTAAGCGCATCAGCATCCAGCACCAAAGGTTTTTGAGCTTGGTTTACTACTTTTTCAAAGGAAGACTTCCTTTCTGAAGTACCCCAACCAGGGCCTATAGCAATGGAGTCAAACTGATTCAAATCAGGGACTTCTCCCCAGGTACACATGGCCTCAGGCAAGGATCCCTGAATAATACTGCGTTCACTTTCTTCCAGATGACAGGTGACCAAACCGGCGCCAGTGCGAAGTGCACTTTTGCCCGCAAGGAATAAAGCACCCATCTTGCCCGGACTACCGCCCAGAATAAATATTTTCCCAAAATCCCCCTTGTAACTAAAGCGATGAAATTTCCTGTGACGTATTGGAAGGTCTTCCGCTTGGAGAAAATATTTATCAGACATCAATTCAGAATTTTCGGCTTTGATGATCCCTACGTCAAGCACCACCAATTCCCCAATATATTCTGCATAATCTGGTACCAAAAGTGAAAGTTTGGGAAATTGAAAAGTGACTGTAATATCTGCTTTCACAGGCACCGAATCCTGATATTCGTCAGAGGGTAATCCAGAAGGCATGTCTACACTGATTACTTTCCCTTCGAAACCATTCAAAAAATCAATTCTCTTTTTGGCACTTTCCCGTAATTCTCCTTTTAGGCCTACTCCCAGAAAAGAATCAATCAAAATTCCAGTCTCATTAAATTTGAAACTTTTCCAGTCAACCTGTTTGACACTTTTAGGAAGCAATTCAAAATTAATTTTAGAATCCGGGCTTAACTCTTCTTCAGATTCAAAAAGTTTGATCAAAATCACTTCAAACCCTTTTGTTGAAAGCATTCGGGCAATTCCAAGTCCATCTCCTCCATTATTCCCTTTCCCAGCAGCGATAAAGATCTTTGATTTGGGAGAAAATCCCCTTCCTAAAAACCAAGCAACAAATTTCTCAGTCACTCGCTCCATCAATTCATGGCTACTGATGCCAGTGTATTCAATGTATTCAGAATCTAATTTTTTTACTTGTTCACCTAAAAATATCTCTTGCATACCGGACGATTTTAATGTTGCAAACTTTGTTTTGGAATTCTGACCAATAGTAGAAATACTAATCCGACCAGAAAGAATAATCCTAAGGATAAAGCACTATTTCTCATATTCCCAGTCAATTGCTCGATAAACCCATAGGAAAATGTTCCTATAACAATCGCCAACTTTTCAGTCACATCATAAAAACTGAAAAAAGAAGCATGATCAGTGGTGGCTCTAGGGATCAATTTGGAATAGGTAGATCGGGAGATTGCCTGAATACCTCCCATTACGAGCCCAACCACAAATGCCAAGGCAAAAAACTCTAACACTGTGAAAACATAGTAGGCTCCTGCGCATATTCCTATCCAAATGACTACCATGATTAAAAGACTTATCTTATTCCCTAGTTTTTTTGAAACAAAGGCAAAGAAATAACTTCCGAAGATGGCAACAATCTGAATTATTAACACAGTTAATATCAATTGGTCTCCAGGAAGATTAAGCTCTTTATCCCCAAAAGTGGCTGCGAGATACATTACAGTCTGCACCCCCATAGAATAGAAAAAGAAGGAGGCCAAAAACCAAGACATTACTTTGATTTCCCTCACTTGATGGAAGACTTTCCGGATTTCATAATAACCTTTAACTAGAAATTCTTTTTTTATTTTTTTATTGTAAGGATTCTTCGGGAGATTTCGAAATGGGATTTGTGAAAATCCAGCCCACCATAAACCAACTATCAAAAAAGAAACTCTCGCTGCCTCTCCATCATCAGCTAGTGCAAACCAATTAGGAAACTGAATCATCAGGAGATTCAAAACCAAAAGAATGACGCTTCCAATATATCCTAAGGCAAAACCTTTAGCACTGAGAAGATCATATTCTTTGGGGGTTGATATTTCAGGCAAATACGCATTATAAAAAACAATACTACCAGCATATCCAATACTAGCCAAAACACTACAGGCTATTCCAAACTCAAGGTTTCTCCCATCAAAAAAGAATAATCCTATACATGCTGCCGAACCTAGGTAGGCAAAGAACTTCATGAACAGGAGCTTTTTCCCACTTGCATCAGCAATTCCGGATAACAGCGGAGAAATCAACGCTATAATTAGAAATGAGAAAGAAATGGAATAAGAATACAAAACCGTATTGATCATCTTAAACCCAAAAAAATCAACCATGCCAAAAGATTCAACACCTTTGGTAACGCTATTGTAATAAACAGGAAAAATAGTTGAAGTAATGACCAGGCTATAAACAGAATTTGCCCAGTCATACATCGCCCAGGAATTCTGGACCTTTCTATTACTTAACGAAATTGCTTCCATCCGCTTTAAATAAAAAAAGCTATCTCTTATGAGATAGCTTTAAACTCTGTATTATATTTTTTTAGTTTTGAATAACCTTTCCAGTAGATGCATAAAGTACTCTTCTAGCATCTGCTTCTCGTAGTTCAGTTTGCACATCTGAAATCGGACCCATTTTCACGTCTCTGTCAGCTTTAATCGAAATGGTAATCAAACCACGATCAGCTTCAGGCAACATATCTCTCTCCTGGTTTACCCACTGACGGATGTCAGAGGTGTTCAGAAGAGCATCATTGGCCTGCACTCTAGGTTCAACCCCATAGAGGGCTGTATTTTTTGGCTTTCCAATGAAAATATAAGAAATAAGAGTCTTCTTCTGTAATTTCTGAAGCTGAGTCGCTGCAGGAATTTTCTGCTCTACCAAAATTTCTTGCTCCCTCAACACGGTAGTCACCATGAAGAAGAACAGGAGCATAAAGATAATATCCGGTAGTGCTGAGGTGGGAATACTAACCTCTGGTTTTGTTTTCTTTCCGAACTTTGCCATCTTAATTTCCTCCTATTTTATCAGGTTCTGCAATTGAAATCGCCATCGGGATCCCTTCTTTTCCACGGTCTTGAAGACTTACTTCAGCTTCATCTTTACCTGTCAAAGCTCTATACTCAGCAGTTTCGAGATTGACTCTTGCTGCATAAATATCGAAATAGGCCTTCTTTACCAAGTCAAATACTTCCAAGTATGTCTCATAGGAGGTACCACGGTTAGTTTTGATAGAAACTACCGCTTCTCCTGGATCATCAGAGGATTCAGGCAATCTCCGTGAAAGTGCTTTCAAAGATGGCGGAAGAGAGTTGAAAAGCTGAACTGCTTCATCGTCTGTAGGATTTCCGAAGTTTAGGATAAATTCCTTTACTTTCATATCCAGTCCTTCTGCCTCAGCATATTCACCTTCTACTAACAATTGATCGTTTGCATTGATCAAAATGGTAAAGATATTTCGCTCATTCACCTTGATATCAGGTGGTGGAACGTTCGGATCCTGCTTTGGAGGAAGGATATTCAGAATACCCTTATCCGATGCGATCGTAGTGGTAACGAGAAAGAAGATCAGGAGCAGGAAAGCAATATCGGCCATAGATCCTGCATTGACCTCCGTACTCATTCTATTTTTCTTTCTGGCCATATTACCTGATAGCTTTATTGAGTTCTGTAAATACGATGCCTACTATAGCAACGATAAATAGAATGTAAGTTGTAATTAGCATTCCACCAACCAGCTGAGAGCCTTGAGGGGTCAGATTGAAAGGATCGGCTTCAAATTTTGGAAGTACTTCATTGCTAGAAATTGAGTAAGCAATAAAGAACAACACTACGATTCCTACTATACCAACAACCGTCTTCAGCAAGCTCTTTGGATTGTCCAAAGATTTAATCAATGGCATTAAAATAGCCGACGCTGTTCCGATTAGTACTAGTAAGTAGCTCCCGTATAATAAGATGTCATAAGTATCCATAATGTAGCTTCTTTAAGAATTAACGTAATAAATTGATTGAGATAAAATGCAACTGATTATTTACCAGTCAATTTATGCTTCACAAGGATATCTACCAAAGAGATAGATGCATCCTCCATGTCGTTAACCAAAGAATCAATTTTAGCCACACAATAGTTGTAAAATAACTGAAGAATAATCGCTACGATCAAACCAGCTACTGTAGTCAAAAGGGCGATTTTAATACCACCTGCTACCAATGAAGGGGAAATATCACCTGCTGCTTCGATGGCATCAAATGCTCCAATCATACCGATTACAGTACCCATGAAACCCAACATCGGAGCAAGAGAGATAAATAGGGAAATCCAGATAAGACCTTTTTCCAATCTACCCATTTCCACAGAACCGTAAGAAATAATAGACTTCTCCACCATTTCGATTCCTTCAGAATATCTCATAAGACCTTGAGTAAAGATAGAAGCAACAGGACCTTTCGTGTTCTTGGTCACATCTTTTGCTGCTTCAACCCCACCAGAAGAAAGAGCGTCTTCAACTTTTGCCAACAATTTTTTGGTGTTGGTAGTTGACAGGTTTAACATGATAATTCTTTCTAGGGCTACTGCTAGACCTAGGATCAAACAGATCAAAACTGGAGTCATGTAAAGTGGATCTCCTTCAATGAACTGCTCTTTAACTACTTGGTGGAAGCTTTGCTCCTCTGCAACGATCTCATCGTCAACCATTACGGGAGTTGCAGCAGGTTCCTCTGCTACAGGGGTGGATTCTTGAGCTGCTGTATCAGCTGCTGCTTCTTGTGCGTTAGCGAAAGCAGGTACAAATAGGATCCCTGCAAGCATGAACAAAGCGATTAACTTTCTCATAATTTGATTTTTAAATAGACTTTTGATAAAGGTTAAATGGTTTCTACACTAAAATCGAGTCTTAAAGTTATCATTTTTTAATTTCAAAAAACAATGACTCTCTTCAGATTTTTTCTAAAAATGGCCCATTCAAATTGCGATCACGCAAGTTTTTACATGAACGGACTAAATTTAAAACTGAATCCAAAAAGGCTAAGACCTCCAAATTCGTCGGTAAGGTTCTTATTTTTTCCCAGAAACAAAAATAAAAAACTCAATGAATTTAATCCTTTTTATAAATGGTTCCGAAAGCTATTCCAAAGAGCCTATCAATCAGGGATTCCACTATTTTTACATGACATAATTTTTATACATCTCTTAAATAAACCATTGCATCAATGATCATAATTTTAAAATCATCCCGTTTTTTAAGTCTTTTATTCCTGAGTCTTTCAGCACTTACATCCTGCCAAAAAACAACCGAAACTCCAAATAAGGGAGCTGTTGAAATTGATCTTTCCACTAGTCGTGAAGCTAAGCTTTCAGAATTTTTTCAACGCATTGATTATGTCCTTCTGGATTATTCGGATGATAAACCCATCGTTTTTCCCTACAAAATGGCTTTTGAGAAAGACCGCTTTTTTGTGGAAAGCAGAGAGAATGCGAGTATTTTTATTTTTGATTGGAAAGGCAACGTAAAGGAGGTGATCCAACGCTACGGAGATGGCCCCGGAGAATTTAGACTTGTGGATCAGTTAGCTGTAAACGACTCTATTCTAAATGTGTATGCGAAACATAAAAATGCCCTTCTTAAATTCAATCTCGATGGTAAGCTGATCTCTGAAACAAAAGTTACTCTAGCTGATGATATTCATTATGGCGGTGATTTTCACATCTACTATTACCAACATGGCGAGGGGGTGGAGAGAAATACGTTCTTCAGATTTTCAGATGATGACTCAATAGGGTATTTACCCGCTGACCCCAATCTCGCTGAATCTTATTCTTCTGCTTCGGTAGTAGGATTTATTCAGGATCTCACGACAAGAAATATTTACTTTAAAGAGGAGAATTCCTATTTGATTCACAGCTTTGACAGTTTAGGCTTTTATTCTAGGAGTATAAATTTTGATTTCGGATTAAACAATTACCCTCTTCAAAAACGAGTTGATTTCATGAGAAAGGGAAAAGCTGAGCAAGAATATTTGAGGGATCACCCTGTTGTAGCAAGACTAAGTAATTTCTTTGTTTTTCGAAATCGGTTCTTCTTGGCTGTGAACCATTCGCCAAGAAAACGCTTTTGGATATTTCTAGATAAGGAATTCAATCCCACCGCTATCATTGACCAATTTGAGAATGACCTTGATGGAAGTCTGATAAAAATGAGGACCTGGACCCAAACGGCTGACCAAATCGTGTATCAAATCAATTCAAGGCAGTTTTTCAATGATTATGTGGAAACCTTCAATGATCAGGAAGTAGAAATCAAACCTGGAAATATTCATGACTTCTTTTCCAAAAACAGGGAGAAATTGAAAGAGGAAAAACACGTCCTCGTCTTTCTAAAAATGAAATAAAAAGCCAATCTCAGTTACGAAATCGGCTCTTGTTGCAGAGAGGAAGGGATTCGAACCCTCGATACCCTCACGGGTATACACACTTTCCAGGCGTGCTCCTTCAACCACTCGGACACCTCTCTGTGTTGATTCCAGATCTTTTTCTCAATCGGAGTGCAAAGAAAATTATTATTGTCCCCGTTTCCAAACTTTCTCTGAAAATAGCCTAAAAACCTTATGCGGTGATTTCTCCGGCCAATGGAATCATCAATTTAGACTTGACCTCAGCCAAGGTTTTTTCCTGACCAAATAAAAACATCAATTTGGTGATTGCCGCTTCTGTAGTCATATCCGCTCCACTGATGACCCCCACGCTTAGGAGTTCTTTACTAGTTTCATACCTGCCTTGGATGACTCTACCTCCATTGCATTGAGAAACATTTAAAATAATTATGCCTTTTTTAATAGCTCGCTCGAGGGACTGCATAAACCATTTTTCACTGGGACTGTTTCCTGAACCGTAGGTTTCTAGAACCACCCCCTTCAACCCTTCAATTGCAAAACACGCATCCATGATTTTCTCAGTGATTCCCGGAAAAAGCTTTAGTACCATCACATTGTTATCAAGCTTACTTCGATTGACCAGTTTCTTATTTGATTCAAGCGGGCGGATGGCTGCCGTATTGTAATCAATCACAATTCCAGACTCTGCAAGCGGGGGGTAATTCTCTGATTCGAACGCATCAAAATGCACACTTTGCACTTTTTTAGCCCGATTGCCCCGAAGTAGCATGTGATTAAAGAATATGCAAACCTCAGGTACGATAGGCTCATCATTAATCTTTGCGGTGGCAATTTCCAGAGAAGTCATCAGATTTTCCCGCGCATCAGATCGCATGGCAGAAATAGGAAGTTGGGCTCCGGTAAAAATCACCGGCTTATTCAATCCCTGTAACATATAGCTCAGCATCGAAGCAGAATAAGCCATCGTATCTGTCCCGTGTAAAACTACAAAGCCATCGTAACTATCGTAGTTTTCATAGATGATATAAGCCATATCTCTCCAATGGCTCATGGATACATTGGAAGAATCAATCGGCTCGGGAAACGAAATCACCGTAATGGCAATATTCATATTGGAAAGAATTGGGATCTTTTCCAGAATCTGTCCAAAATTAAAGGGAACCAAAGCACCAGACTCATCATAAGCCATTCCCAATGTCCCTCCGGTATATATAATGAGTACAGAAGAAGTTTTGCTTGTCCTTAAAGAGGTATTTAATCTGACTATCTTATAATTCATATACTAAACTCCTTGAAAAGATTCAATGCATTCGCTCTGGTCCTAGCGGCCACCGTTTCCTTCGAAACCTGAAGGTAATCTCCTAATTTTTCGGCGATATAGGGCAAATAGGCTGGAGAATTTCTTTTTCCTCTAAATGGGACAGGTGCCAGATAAGGTGCATCCGTCTCCAATACCAAGTGATCTAAACCGATCTCAGGAATAACCTGGTCTAGCCCACCGTTTTTGTACGTAGCCACTCCTCCTATCCCCAGTAGAAATCCCAAATCGATGATTTGTTTGGCTTGGGTGACAGTTCCGGTGAAACAATGAAAAATCCCACGCAAATTACCGTCTTGCTTTTCTTTCACGATGGCAATCGTTTCATCCATAGATTCCCTACAGTGCAGCACAATGGGAAGACCTTTTTCTTTCGCCCAGTCAATCTGAATTTTCAAAGCCTCTTTTTGCTCCTCAAAAAATGTCCTATCCCAATACAAGTCCAGTCCAATCTCTCCCACTGCTGCAAAAGGTCTTCGCTCCAGCCAATCCTGCATCACATCCAATTGATGCCTGAAGTCTTCTTTGACATCACAAGGGTGCAGCCCCATCATCGGAATGCAAATGCCAGGATATTTAGCCTCACAATCCAACATCGCTTCTATGGTATTCATGTCTACATTGGGCATGTAGATCCGTTCTATGCCTGCGGCCTGTATATCGCGGACGAGTTCCTGCCGATCGGAATCAAACTTAGCAGAATAAATATGGGCGTGTGTATCGATCAAATTCATGAATAGCTTCTGGATTTCCAGCGAATTTTTGAAGGCCAAAAGTAATAAAGAATCGTAAGGGCATTAATGATAAAGAAGTAAAAATCGAATACCAGCCAATAAAATTGACTATCCTTTGCATTTGCGCGGTTCCTGATCTGCTTCAAAAACATCCCCTGAAGCAGCGCTTTTATTATAAACAGTAGCACTCCCAAAAGGGGATCTAAGAAGAAAATCAGAATCAATGCCGGTAAACACAAAAACAGCAGGCTCAGTAAAACCAACCAGAAAAACGGTAAAGTCATCACTCCACTAAACCAGCGTTTTCGCTGATTCAATAGTTTCTTCAACGAATCCTCTTGTTTGGTCCGAATCAATATCCCGGGACTGATCTGGTGTACGATCCTAAAATCTGCTTTGGCAATAGCTTTAGAAATCTCTAAATCTTCTGTAAGCGAAGAAGGCAGATTCTTGAATCCTCCCGATTGGAGATAAGCGGATTTACTGATTGCCATATTATTTCCCAGACCTGTTGTCTGAATTTGAAGATCGGAGGCAACTTTAACCAATCCCAGGGTCAATAGCCAATCCAATTCCTGAAATTTCCCAAAGCTATCATAAGCCTGTACCTGAGTAAACCCTATTACCATTCCCACGGCTGGACTAAAAGCTGCCAATCCCGTTTTGATCCAATCTGGATTAATCTGACAATCCGCATCAGTAAAAAACAAAATCTTTCCTTTTGCCTGCTCCCCAAGGATAGCCAAAGCATTCGCCTTTCCGTTGGAATGGAATTTTCCGGATTCCTGCTCAGAAATGGTAATGAATTCGCAATTGGGATGAGTTGCACACCAATCGGCTAATATCTTTTCGGTAAGATCAGTACTCTGATCATTGGCAAAGAGAAATTGGATACGTTCAGAGGGATAATTGATCTGTTCAAGGGAATCCAAAAGTTTTGGAAGGAAGAGCTCCTCATTTCGTGCTGCAATCAAAATAGAAACCAGCGGTAAATCTTCAGGAAGTTCAGTGCGATGATCTTTCCAGAAGAAATGAGTTCTGATGATGATAAAAAAGAACTGAAAAATCATCAGAACGACTATTCCTATAGCGATATTAAATATCATAATACGGCCGCTTCGTAGCCCTGATCCCTTATATAATTCAGGTAATCAGGGAGGATTTTCGGTAAGATAGATGCGGTTTTTTCCTGATCATGAAATACCACGATAGATCCTGTTTTACTCCTTTTGGCTGTGTTATCAAAGACTTGCTTCGGCATCAGCTTTGGATTGTAATCTCCGGAGAGCACATTCCACATGATTATCTCATGGGATCTTCTAATCTCATCAACCTGGCCACCTTTTATCATCCCATAAGGTGGGCGAAAAAGAACGGAACTTCGGCCAAATACAGATTTAAAAACCTCTTCACACTCCAGGAAGTCTTCAAAATAAGTTGATGAACTGCTGTGCCATCCATTCAGATGATGCATTGTATGGTTCCCGATTCCATGACCGCCAGCCTGCACCTCCATGGCTAATTTTGGATTTTTCCTGACATTCTCGCCAACCATAAAAAAAGTAGCTTTCATTCCAAATCTATCCAACTGCTCCAGGACAAAATCGGTCACTCCCACCACGGGTCCGTCATCGAACGTGAGGTAAATCTTTTTTCCCTCTGCATTTCTTTTCCAAGTCCTTTTGGGAAAAAACTGCTGTATAATCGATGGCATCCCATGCAAAATCATATCAATTGAATCTTAAACTCAATAAAGTCAAATCGTCACGAAGAGGAATACCGCCTGAAAACAAATTCACCTCCTCCATGAAACTGCTGTGAAAATCCACTGGATTTAAAGAGAAATGTTTTTGGACGAATTCCTGCAGCCGCTCTTCACCATATTCTTCTTCATCGGCATTCATGGCTTCGGTAAGTCCGTCTGTGTACAAATGGATGGTGAATTGTTCCAAATTTTTTCTTTCCCCTATTTCCAAAAAAGGGAGCATCTCAAAGGCTCCCAGAATCGTGGTTCCAGCATCTAGCGTTTCCGTTTTTTGATCATTCTCCCTACACAATATCGGTGGATTATGGCCCGCATTAATGTATTTTAAGGTATTGGTATTCCGATTAAAGTATCCGAGAAAAAAAGTGATGAATCGCTCTCCTTTTGTATTTTCAAAAAGAGTGAAATTTAATTGATTCACTATAGTCTTGAGATCAGCATCACTTCTGAGGAGGGTTCTCAATGTAGCTTGAAAGTTAGACATCAACAGTGCCGCTGAGATCCCCTTTCCGGAGACATCGGCAATACAGAAATAAATCTCTTCAGAGGACTTTTGAATTAAATCATAATAATCACCACCGACCAAGCTATGCGGAACATAGGTGACATTTGCCTTGAGCGAAGAATTATTGGGGAGGTTTGAAGGAAAGAGCATCTTCTGAACCTGGGAAGCGATAGCCACTTCCCTGTTGAGTACTTCTTGCTCCAGCTGTCTACGCGCAAAGCGTTTATTTTCCAATGCCACCACCAAAATATTGGTGATTGCCTCGGTAAAGTCTAAGTCAAGATCCAAGGCCGGATCTTTTCTTCGAAGAAAAAGAATCGCCAGCATCTGTTTCTTATGATACACGGGTAGGTAAGTCTCCAGCTCATTGAAAGCATATTCACTTCCCAACTTGAGTTTGAGCTCTCCGGAGGATTTTTCATCCAAAACTTGTCCCTCCGGTATCAACCCAGGAAAATTCCCTTTGACACCGTGCGAAATTTTATTTTCAAAAACACCGATTTTGGCCACATACAGAATCATTGACTTGATGTTCAGATGTACCAGACAGGTGAATTTGAAAATATTAAGCAAGACCGCCTCCGGCTGATTTTCATTGATAGCCTGAGTGATCTCAAGAAGTGCTTTTAGCTCGAGCTCTTTACGTAGATATTTATTTTTTTCGGTTTGCAATTTTTATAGGGTGTTGTGGGCCATCAGTCCTTTTTTGGTAGCCAGATAGAAATATGACCTCCCTTCATGAGCTAAGTCTACCTCCTCGAAAATCTCGGAATCTGGCGATTGAAGACATTTGATATAGCCCTGGTCATACAAAGATCGAAGGGTAGCCAGGATCAGATCATCTTCCCATCCCAAAGCATCCTTCAGGTAGTCAAAAGGCTGGACGAAATAAAGCTCATCTATCAAATCGTATTCGTTTTCACTCATGGAATTATTTTGTCCGCTAAATTAACACTTCTCAAATTGTCCCTTCCTTTCCATGTGAATTTTCCTCGAATGGTTCCTAATGCGATCCAGATCACAAAGATGGGATGCAGCCAACTGGTACCAAAAAAGTCGATCCATCCCGGTGAAACCGAAAAAAATCCGAGGACCTTCCCAAGTATCTGTTTTTCGGAAATAATTTTTAAAGTCCAAGCAAACAAAAAAATCAGAAATCCCAAAAAGGAATAAAACAAAAGCAGAAGTGAAAGCATCCAAATCAACTGAATCATTAAAGGAATTACCGCGGATAATACGTGAACATAAGAAGAATGAGCTTTCCATTTGCTTGCCCATCTGATCCGCTGATTGATCAGTTCGGACCATGTATTCATTGGTTTGGTCTGAACCAATACGCTGGGGTCGTTTAAATATTTACAACTGGAAGAGCCATAGCGTCTTGCAATTTTCTTGAGAAGAAATTCATCATCACCGGATAGATAAGTATCATTTCCTTCGTAGCCGTTCACTTCTAAAAATGCAGACCTCCGGTAAGCCAGATTGGCAGCACTGCACATGACCGGCTTGCTGACTGCAAAGAAATACTGCGTTAGCAATAAAATACTGGCCCACTCAATCTGCTGAAAACGTTTGAAAAAAGAGCTCTGCCCAGAGGTTAAAACTGGGCCAGCGACGAGTTGTATTTCCTGCTCCGAAAAAGGAGAAACAATGTTTTCGATCCAGCTAACTGTAAAATTACAGTCTGAATCTGTCGTCAGGATGATTTCTGCTTTTGCATGTTTAAGTCCAAATTCCAATGCGTTTTTTTTCCCGATACCTGGATTCTTCAGAATCGTCACATGCTTACTCCCTGCGAAGTTTTTTTGAAGAAGATCATACGATTGGTCTTGGCTGTGGTCATCGATTAGTATAATCTCCAAATCAGGATAAACGATACTTTTCAATTGCGTTGTCAAATCCCGGAGATTTTCCTCTTCATTACGAAAAGGAATGAGCAAGGCCACCGGAATCGTGGTCAGATTAATTTTGGGAGGTACCTGCTTCCGCTTCCAGGTTTGGCTGATCAGCCATAGCAAAACGACGTAACTCAGGGACCAGATCAGGTAAAAATTTAGCATCTTTTGGGCTAACTTGCGCGGGTGAGTAAAGAACCAAAAAAAGAACCAAAGGAAAAAATCATCCTCGGAATAGATCCGGGGACTACGGTGATGGGCTATGGGATTATATCCACTGAGGGCAAAAAATACAAGCTCCTCCAGTATGGGGTAATTCATCTCAAAAAATACGGCAGCCACGAACTCAAACTGAAAAAAATATTTGAGCGGATCACGGGACTAATCGAAGAATATTTGCCGGACTCAGTTGCCTTGGAAGCACCTTTCTACGGAGTAAACGTCCAATCTATGCTCAAGCTTGGAAGAGCTCAGGGGGTGGCTATGGCAGCGGCTCTCAGTCGGGAGATCCCAATTACCGAATATTCCCCAAAGAAGGTAAAGCAATCTGTAACCGGAAACGGAAATGCCTCCAAAGAGCAAGTCGCTGCCATGCTTCAGACATTGTTCAATCTCACCGAACTACCAAAGATGTTGGATGCAACTGATGCACTTGCAGTGGCTCTTTGCCACCATTTTCATGAAGGCCGAATGCAAACCAAGGGTAGAAATGAGGGATGGAAGTCTTTTATCGAAGAAAATCCGGACCGGCTCAAAAAATAAAACCCGGTTAAAAGACCGGGTTTTCAATCAGAGTCAGCAATCTTCTTAGAAATCAAACCCTACTGAAAGTTTAAGC
>CAZFSC010000047.1:18651-22427 GCA_964521585.1 uncultured Limnohabitans sp. | reverse complement strand
TAGGCTGGATTTTGCTTTCGGTTGAAAGAATGCAATTCCATATATTCTCCCATCAAGGCTTCACTGTTTCTGGTGAAATTCAGCAATTTTGAATAGGCATCCCGAAGCTTTTTTTCATTGTCATAAAGTTGACCTCCGTCAAATTTGCCATCATTCATCCAGCGCTGATGTGCCGGTACACCGATGTAATCGAAGATGGAAGTTCGGCTGGGATCTCCGAATCCAGCATCTTCCCGTGCAGGTTCACCCACTTCCTGACCGAAATAGATCATGGTAGGCGAAGTGGAAATGGTAGCGGAAACTACCATTGCAGGCATTGCCTTCCAGGGATCATTTGCAAATTGCGGGCTGGCGATCCGCTGCTCGTCATGATTCTCCATAAAATGCAGCATGTGATGTTCAATATCTGCCAAGCCATTCTGAATGCTTGCAATATGCCATGTGGTGCCCCGGTCCTGAATTACATTTCGAAGGGTGTCATAGAGCTCCACCTTGTCATAGAGGTAATCCATTTTACCCTTGCGAATGTAGTCCCGATATAGACTCGGATTATAAACTTCTGCCAAAAGAAAGGCCTCGGGATTGGTGTTTTTGATATGGGAGTTTAAATAAGACCAAAACTCCACCGGAACCATCTCTGCCATGTCGAAGCGAAAACCATCCACACCTTTACCCAACCAAAACTGGCTGATGTCTTTGAATTTCTCCCAGGAATCAGGGACGTCTTTGCCCTGCCAAAACTCATAATGCGCCTTCCAATCCAGAGAATCTGCACCTTCAGGTAATTCCGGGAAATCCTTACTTCCATCGGGCCGAATGCCATAATTGACCTTCACAGTTTCGTACCAGTCGTAAAAATGGGGTTTGGCTTTTCTGGACCCATTTCCGGTCCATTTGGCCGGGATTTCTTCAAATTTACCATCAGCAAGCGGATGATCTTCCCCTCCCAAGGGCTGGTAATCATGCAGTGGATCTGGAACTTCGAAAGCTTCGCCTGGGATGTAGTAGAAATTATTGTCACGGGCATATTCGACAGCCGTATTGTCATTAACTCCAAAATCCAGGACACCTTCCGGATTGTTTTTTCCCTCATAGCGCCGGGCGATGTGATTGGGGACTATATCAATGATCACTTTCAAATCATGAGCATGGGTACGGGCCACTAGGGCTTCGAATTCCTCCATCCGCTTAGCAGGATCGACCGCCAGATCGGGGTTAACCTGATAATAATCCTTTACCGCATAAGGCGAACCTGCTCTTCCTTTGACCACATCGGGGTCATCATTTGACACGCCAATAGCGGTATAATCTCCGATCAATGCATGATGGGGAACTCCAGTAAACCAAATATGGGAAACACCTAATTTTTTGATTTCCTCTAAAGCAGTATCGGTGAAGTCATTGAACTTTCCTACTCCGTTTTCTTCGATGGTTCCCCAGGGTTTGTTGTTGGTATTGGTATTGCCGAATAGGCGCGGGAAAACTTGATAAACGATGATTTTCTTCGGTTTCATAGCTTCTTCAGCAGTTGGTTTGGGTGTCTCTTTGCAAGCGCCTAAGGCGAATAATCCGGCAAAGAATAAAGCGATTTGCCCTTTCATGATTTTATTATCTAGTCAACCGGTAAAGTAAAACCGTATTTCGTTTGATCAGTGCAGGGAATTGCTTCATATTGATGGTTTCGCCCGGTGCATGAGCTCCAGATCCGGAAGCTCCCAAACCATCCAAACCTGGTAAAATATCAGCCACATAAGCGATATCAGCCGCTCCTCGGCTTCCCGGATCACCGGGTTTCACTTCACCCAAACCCATATCCATACTCACCTGATTCAATACAGCCGCTAATTCATAATTTTCAGGTCTGGGAGTCATTGAAGGGATGCCATCACGAAAAGTGATTTCTGCATCAGTTTGATGAAGATTTTTGGCTACGATTTCACGCATTTTGGCTCGCGCAGCTTCTTTCTGAGCTTCTCCGAGAAATCGCAAATCTCCGGTCACAATAGCTTCCCGCGCCACAATATTGGTTTTGCCTAAAGCTTCGCCTTTCCCGGTTTCATCATTGTAGGCGATATCTGAACCACCAATAAACTGTCCCGGATTGAAGGTCAGGTACTTTTCTTCAGCAAGTACTTCCCGGAATTCATTCAGGATTCTAGCTGCTTCGTAGATCGCACCATAGCCGGCATATTGTCCAAAAACGCCACTGGAGTGACTTTGACGACCAGTGGTTTTTAAGGTCCAACCGCTGGAACCTCTTCTGGCTACGGTGACGGAATTGAAACCCTGGGCTGTTTCGTAGCCTAAAGCGATGTCGTGAGACTTGGAACGCTCAATGAAATCTCTTCTGGAAAGCTCATTGTCACCCGAACTCTCCTCATCTCCCATAAAATACACGGTGATCGTTCGATCTTCCAAAAGTCCTAGCTCATGTAGTGCTTTCAAACTTGCGAAAACAAGGACATCTCCGCCTTTCATATCATTTGCACCCTGTCCAGTTGCAGTGCTGTCATTGAGCCAGGTGAAGGGAGTGAAGGGCATGTCTTTTTCAAACACAGTATCCAAGTGGCCTATTAAAAAAAGCTTTTTACCCTTAGAGCCTTTTCGGGTAGCCACAAAATGACCTGCTCGGTTTACTTCAGCCGGAACTTTCACCCATTCTGTTTCAAAGCCAATTTTTTCAAACTCTCTAGCGAATACCTTTCCTACTTCGCGTACGCCTTCTTTATTGAGCGAGCCGGAGTTGATATTGAGGACTTCTTCAAGGAGTGCCACTGTTTCTTTATAGTTCTTATCTACAAGTGCGATGAGTTTTTGCTCCTCTTTATTAAGTTTTTGCTGGGCAAAGCCAAAAAAGGGGAGAAGAGCTAATAGGAGAATAGAGGTGATTTTTTTCATGGATGGAAATTAGGAGAAATTGAGTGTAGTGCCAAGAAATTTTAATTGTCAGGCTGCAAAGTGATAGGGAGAAGATTTTAGAAAAGCGCTGAAGGCGCGTCCTATCCTATTCCCAAATTCAATTTGGGGTGACAAAGAAAGAAGAATAACCTGAGCCCTGAAGGGGCGATCTTGTCGAAAAGCGCTGAAGGCGCGTCCTATCTCAACCCCAAATTCAATTTGGGGTTAAAAAGCCTGAGTAATGAAAAGAGCCCTGAAGGGGCGATCTGTATGGTATCAATCCCAGACGTATTTCTCATCATACTCGATTCGGTTTTCTTCTAAGAATCTCCTGAACTCAGTCTGAAAATCTTTTTCCTTATGATGCTCCTGTTGATTTTGGATATATCGCTTCACGATTTCCAGTTTGGATTGGCTTACTGAAAATGCTCCGTAACCTTTTTGCCATTCAAAGTCCCTTTTGATTAGCTCTTTAAATTTTATAGAACTGGAGATTTTAACATTCTTCAGTAAATCGGCGATGGTAATTGTTCTGGGTAAAGTACATAGCCAATGAATATGATCCGGCATAAAGAAAATCTCTTCAGTAAAACTACCTAAACCTGACCCGACCTGAACAAAATAAGCTTGAGCATCGGCTCGGACTTTTTCAGAAATCATCGGGATTCGATTTTTTGTAGAAAAGACGATGTGGATGTAAATTTTAGCTAGTGATTGGGGCATAGGATTAAAAATTTAAGGTTAAAAATTTATTATAGATCGGCCTTTGGCACTTTGTCCAATGAAGTGATTTTGGTAAAGCGCCGAAGGCGCGTCCTATCTCAACCCCAAATTCATTTTGGGCAACAAAATCTGAGAGATGATTAGAACCGCAAGGG
>CAZFSC010000047.1:0-18551 GCA_964521585.1 uncultured Limnohabitans sp. | reverse complement strand
AACCCCAAATTCATTTTGGGCAACAAAATCTGAGAGATGATTAGAACCGCAAGGGGGCGAACTATAATTCAGCTAAAAAATTCCTATTATTATCCCTCCAATTAACCTATTGTAGATGGCAAATTTTAATATCGATGCAGACAAAGCCCTCACTTATGATGCGATCGTGATCGGATCTGGAATCAGTGGTGGCTGGGCCGCAAAAGAGCTTTGTGAAAAAGGACTCAAAACACTTGTTCTGGAGCGGGGCAGGATGGTAGAGCATGTAAAAGATTATCCAACCATGAACCTGGATCCCTGGGAAATGGAATTTCGTGGGGGGATGTCTCCGGAACAGAAAGCCATTCATCCCATTGGGCAACGGGTAGGATTTGTGGGAGAAGCGAATCAGCATTTTTATGCCAATGATATTGAAAATCCATACACAGAAGTTAAGCCATTTCTCTGGGTGAGAGCACATCAGATGGGAGGACGGTCTTTACTTTGGGGTAAGCAGACTTACCGTTGGTCGGATTTGGATTTCGAAGCCAATGCGAAGGACGGACATGGAGTAGATTGGCCTATCCGATACAAGGATATCGCTCCTTGGTACACCTACGTGGAGAAATTTGCTGGAATCTCAGGGGAAGCTTTGGGACTCCCTCAGCTTCCTGACAGTCATTTTTTACCGCCGATGGAGCTGAATTGTGTGGAGAAGTTTGTCAAAGAGCGGATTGAAAAAGAATACAATGGAAGGAATTTAATCATCGGAAGAGTGGCACATCTAACTGAGCCATTGAATGGCAGAGGTAAATGTCAGTTTCGAAATCGCTGTGATAGAGGTTGTCCTTATGGAGCTTATTTCAGTAGTAATGCAGTGACTTTACCGGCAGCAAATGCCACAGGAAATCTAACGATTCGACCTTTTTCTATTGTCCAGTCGATTGTGTATGATGAGAATCTTGGGAAAGCCACCGGTGTAAGGATTATCGATTCCGAGACCAGCGAGGAAATCATTTACAAAGCCAAAATCATTTTCTGCAATGCTTCCACACTCAGTACCACACAGATTCTGCTGAATTCTACTTCCAATCGATTTCCAAATGGTTTGGGAAATGATTCTGGCGAGCTTGGCCATAACCTGATGGATCATACTTACCGGGTGGGAGCCAGCGGATTGGTCGATGGATTTGATGATCAATATTACAAAGGCAGGCGTCCAAACGGAATTTACATCCCTCGCTATGTCAATCTGAAAGACGGTCCGCAATCGGATAAATTTGTCAGAGGCTTTGGCTATCAGGGTGGTGGAAGTCGTGCGGGTTGGGGGCAAGGTACCAATATGGAGGAGTTTGGCGGAGAGTTCAAAGACAAAATCATGAATCCGGGACCCTGGGAGTTTTTCATCACAGGCTTTGCAGAATCACTTCCCAATCACGAAAATAAGGTTTATCTCAATAAAGAAGTACTGGACAAGTGGGGACAACCGACGCTTTCCATTGAGGCAGAGTGGGGACCAAATGAATTGGCAATCAACGAACAAATGCGCATCGACGCGAAAGAAATGCTTGAGCGTGCCGGACTGAGGGATATAGTGGACTTTGACAACAAACATGAAATGGGCTATGGAATCCATGAAATGGGTACTGCCCGAATGGGTAAAGACCCGAAATCTTCGGTGTTGAACAGTACCAATCAGATTCATTCCTGCAAAAACGTTTTCGTCACAGACGGAGCGGCTATGACATCTTCTTCCTGTGTCAACCCTTCCCTTACCTACATGGCATTGACGGCAAGAGCCGCAGATCATGCAGTTTCCGAACTTAAAAAATTAAATCTCTAAGCGATGAATAGAAGAGACGCACTTCGAAAGACAGGGCTTTTGGCCGGATCTGCAGTAGCAGCTCCCAGCCTGCTTTCTTTGCTTCAAGCCTGTAGCCAAACTCCTAGATTAAATTGGACTCCGATCTTTCTGGATGAGAACCAAGCAACCTTTATCAGCGCTTTTGTAGATACGATTTTGCCAAAAACTGAAACCCCTGGAGCCTTAGATGTCAAGACAGATATCTTTTTGGATATGGTCTATGCAAAAACGTATTCTCCCGAAAGACAAGAAATACTAAAGGCTGATATCAATCAGTTCAATTTAGATTGCAAAGCCAAATTTGGGAAGGTCTTTGCCGAATTGAATATGGAAGATCGGAAAGCCTGTCTTCAGGCTCATGAATCCGCTACTGCAAAATTTAACCGTGGTGTGTGGGGAACGGCTGTCGGCGAGCAAAAGCCGGTAGGATTCTATCGTCAGTTAAAATCCCAAACACTTTGGGGATACTTCAGTTCGGAAGAAATTGGTAAAAATGTCCTGAATTACGATCCGATTCCGGGAGAGTATTTGGGATGCATTCCGGTTTCTGAAGTGGGCAAAGTCTGGAGTTTATAAATGAATTCTTAACAAAGTACCCGGATCACTTCCTGGCACCTGTTTTTATTCCTTTCCTTTTTATCACCCAGAGAATTGCTCCTCCGATAGCGCCCAAAATCACACCTCCAGGTCCGGTGATAAAAATGCCCAAAAGCGGTCCCTGATTTGATTCTGGGGTGAAAATCAGTGGTCCGAAAAAGCCAAACAAGAATCCCAAAACTCCCAATGCAAGTGCTCCTGAAAAAATAAAAGAACTTAGTGATGATGGTCGATCCTCACCCTCACCGGTATTTTTCCAAACAGTGAATGCCAAATAAGAAGCTATTGCAAAGCTTGCTACTTGTGAAAATAGTAGAATCCATTTGGGCGGTTGACTTTCAAAGGGGATATAAATTATCCCCCCTAAGGTCCAGAATAGAAAAAAATAGGAAGCAACAAATGTTAAAAATGAGAAAACTATTTTTTTTGTTTTTCGCATGATTAATTCTTTGATTCTTAAAGCCTAAGCTAAAAAATATAATAAGAAGTTCTATCTGGACCAGGTGGTATTTTTTTCCAATCCACTCAGAACCATCTTATTTCTTCCAGAACCTTCTTCCAAACAGGAGCGTGAGGATAAACAGAACTATAAAAATAAAGAATAGGAATTTTGCGATGGTAGCAGCTCCGGCAGCTATTCCGCCAAATCCGAATATTGCTGCGATCACAGCGATAATAAGAAAGATCAAAGCCCAGCGTAACATGTTTATTTCGATTTGTGGTTAAGGATTAATTGCGTATTTATCTGAAAAAAAAATGCCAAGTGTCATTTTGGACTGATTGGGCTTTAAAAACAGGATAGCGTTTTTGTAATCGTGCATTTCAGGTCACAATAAGAGTGGCATTTTCCCCATCGATTTTTTGAATTGCATAAGCCCTATGGTGAAACAGGGGATTTCTTGGAAGAATCAACCTGTCGAAACCCTGTTCATAATTAAAAAAACCAAAGCACAAGAAGTACTTTGGTTTTGATTTTATTCGAGTTGTCAGTTATTCCGAAATACTATCAGTTTACAGAGATATTGGTAAACCAGATGAATTTCTCGCCGGCTGCATTGGCATGTTCTGTGGCTAATTTGATAGGGCCAAATTGCTGTACATTTTCCCAGGTAGTAGGTCTGCCGTCAGGTCCATTTCCTCTTCGGAATACCCATTCAATGATCATATTGTTTTCATCCAAATATAGATCATAGGCATCTCCAGGGGTATAGCCGTCTTCAGAATTGTAGACTACAGTCAGTTTGGTAGTATTCTTTCCTGCGATTGGGGAAGGTACATTTTCTTCAGTTTCATAAGTATATCCTGAGTCCCAAGCAAGTTGGAAGGGCATCATCAACCAGTATTTGTCATTGATAAACCCTTTGTCCGCAGGAGGAAGCGAATCAGCAGGCATGTCCAGAGAATACGTATAAGCCGTATCAGCTCCTGAGTAATCGACTGTACGTTCCTTGATGTTCCATTTCCAATCTCTGGTCACGACCCTGGCAGAATCTACCTGTACATTCCAGGTGTAAGCGATGGAATTGATTTCGTCAAATTTGTCATAGCCATAAGCCATGGCGACTTTCATCGGAAGAGTATCAGGAGTGGTTTCTTTCGGCTGGCAAGCAGCCAAGAAGCTGATAAAGAGGAAAGCTAGAATTAGATTTTTCATAGAAGATGGTTTTTGCCAAAGGTAACAGAATCAGAGTTCTGATTGTTTCACATGCCATTTTTTGTAGCGCCGAAATTCGATTGCTTCAACGAGAACCCGAATAAACGGAAGGAATCGATTGAGAATAAACAAAACTGAAAAAAGTCTGGAGGGAAATATTTTTCTTTTCCTTTTCGCGGCTCCGATCAGGATTCTCTTAGCCACTACTGCTGCGGATTGTCGGGGATAAGGTTTGGGGATTTTTCTTTTTGCTGAATCGAAAAACCTCGTTTCAGTCGCGATGGGGAATGCTAAAGAAACCCAATTCCCTTCTTTTTCGGACCAGATTGTGTTAGCCCATTGCAGAAGTGCCGATTTGGTAGCCCCATACAAACTGTAGCCCGGAACAGCCCAAAAGGACATAGCCGAGGCAGTGATCAACAGCTGAAAATCCGATTCAGGGAAAGCCGCTCTGATCTGAAAACCGATTTGAATAGGACTGTAAACGTTTAATTGAAATAAGGAATCCATGCCTTCCCAATTTTGATTCTTGGCAGGGCCGTATTCTGCTTTCCCTGCGTTGGCAAAGCAATAATGAACTTCCTTCCAATTAGCCTTGGCCCAGTCAAGAATGGATTGATTTCCCGATTTTTGACTGAGATCGGCTAGCAGTATCATTTTAATCTGGGGCTTGTTTTCTGCCAATTCAGAAAGCATGCCCTCCTGAATATCCACTAATAGCAAGTTCGGATTGTAAGGTAAAAGCTGCCTGACCAATTCCAAACCTATACCTGAAGCAGCTCCGGTAATGATGATGTTTTTTCCCGAAAAGACTTTATATCGCATGGCTTGCCTGAGGGAATTCGATATGAAATGGATTGATTTTCACAGCAAAAAACAACTGCTGTGACCGGATATCCGGGAAATATTCAGGATTGATTTGCTGAATCTGGACCTTGGCGAGCTTAGCCCAGCCACTTCCTTTGGGCTTGGTATAGAAATCCATGCCTTGCCATTGTTGATACAGATCGATCGGCAAAATCCGAGTGCTGGCTGGAAATGGAATCCCGAAAGTCTGTGCCTCGCAGGAAAAGATTACATCTCCTTTAGCCAATAGCTGTACTGTAGTTATTCCCTTGTGTTCTTTCCAGTCAAAAGTCAGGGTCTCTTTGGGTATTCCCCAGTTGATGCGTCCGTTTCGGGTGCTGACTTCCGAGTCCACATAAATTTTTGTGATACTCTGTTTATTCTGAGGAGAGAATTTACCGGGAATTAATAAGAGTTCCCGATAAGGTCCCACAGGTGACTCCTTGTAATTGACCATCATGAGATACCCCAAGCCTCCTTTGAATTTTCCTTCGAGATAGAAATGTAATTGCCCCTGATTTTCTACCCAATCCCGAGAAAATTTATATACCAAAATGAAACCTTCACCTCTGAGTTTCCAAGGGGCAGCTACTCCTGGGAGTTTATTTTCGGCAAGGGATGGAATGGAATCAGCCATAAGGAGAAGGGCTAATCGAGGTCCAGCCACCATCAATTACCAAAGTCTGGCCGGTGATGTGTTTGGCAGAATCCGAGACTAAAAAGGCAGCGGCATCTGCAATATCATTCACAGAGGCAGCTCTGCCCAATGGAGTGAGTTTGGCCCAGGTAGCTGCATAATCCGGATCCATAGTAGTGCGTTGGGTAAGAGTTGCTCCAGGTGCTATGGTATTGATCCGAATGCCAAGTGGTGCCAATTCCAGCACCAGGTTTTTGGCGAGCATCTCCAAAGCAGCTTTAGACATGGCATAGGCAGCTAGATTCTCATGACTTTGGTGTGCCGTGACTGAAGAAGTAAGCAAGATTGATCCGCCGTTTGTCTGCGTCTTCATAATCGTGGCAGCCGCTTGAGTCAGAAAGAAGTTGCCAACCTGATTGACGCGGGTGACTTCAAGAAAGTCTTCCCGGCTGTATTCCAGAAAACTGCCGTAGAGTGTAATCCCTGCATTTGCAATCAAAATATCTACTGACCCAAAATTGGAGCTAGCCGTTTTCATGAGTGCATCAATAATAGACTGTTCGCTGGCATCTCCCGCCACAGCCACAGCAGACATGCCATACTGATGGGAAATCCGCTTGCAAGCCGCACTGACAAGACCTTCCTCCAGGTCATTCAAAACCAGATTGATGCTTTGTGCAGCCAGTTTCTCTGCGATAGCCAATCCGATTCCCTGTCCGGCTCCCGTGATAATGGCGGTTTTTTTCTGTCTCATTTTTTTCTAATGTGAATCCCGCTTCACTTCAGATCCTGAACTTCCCTGTAAGAAATCAAAATCCACTCCTTCATGTGCTTGATTGACCTTGTCTAA
Source organism: uncultured Limnohabitans sp. (assembly GCA_964521585.1). Classification (GTDB taxonomy): domain Bacteria; phylum Bacteroidota; class Bacteroidia; order Cytophagales; family Cyclobacteriaceae; genus Algoriphagus. Next base: position 12,124 of record CAZFSC010000047.1, on the reverse strand, counting down.
AAACAAATTGACATAGCCCCGCTCATAAGGAAGTGTGGTCGGTTTGAATTCCGCTAGCCTTTTGGCCATTTCCTCCTCGGAAACCAGTAAGTTCAAGGTTCTATCCGGTACATTGAGCTCGATCATATCTCCATTTTGTACCAAAGCCAAAGGTCCTCCGATAGCCGACTCCGGGGAAACATGCAAAACAACGGTACCGTAACCCGTACCGCTCATTCTGCCATCAGAGATTCGGACAATATCTTTAATTCCTTTTTCAAGAAGTTTTTTGGGTAGTCCCATATTCCCTACTTCAGGCATACCGGGGTAACCTTTAGGCCCCACATTCTTCATGACCATGACACAGGTTTCATCAATGTCCAATTCCGGATCATCCACTTTGGCTTTGTAATCATCGATATTTTCAAAAACCACCGCACGACCGGTATGAGTCAAGAGATGCTCGCTGGCTGCAGAAGGTTTAATAACTGCGCCGTTGGGACATAGATTTCCTTTGAGTACAGCGATTCCGGATTCCGGTTTGATAGGATTTTCAAATGTTCCGATGAGGTTTCGGTCATAGCATTCGGCTTTGTGAATATTTTCTCCGATGCTTTTTCCGTTTACCGTGATTTGGTCGGTATGAAGTTCTTTTTCGATTTCTTTCATCACTGCCGGAAGTCCTCCGGCATAAAAGAGGTCCTCTACCCAATGCTCACCGGAAGGCTGCACGTTTGCAATCAGCGGGATTTTCGAGGAGAAATGATCAAAATCTGTAAGGTCCAGTTCGATTCCGATGCGTTTGGCAATGGCAGTCAGGTGAAGAATAAAATTCGTGGATCCGCCCAAAGCGGCATTGACCATGATGGCATTTTCAAAGGCTTTGCGCGTGAGAATTTTCGACATTTTCAGGTCTTCATTGACCATTTCCACGATGCGCATGCCTGCCATGTGTGCCAGCACTTTTCTTCTGGAATCCGCCGCGGGAATAGTTGCATTATCCGGCAAGGCCAGTCCCAGGGCTTCTACCATAGCAGCCATAGTGGAGGCAGTGCCCATCGGAGCGCAATGGCCTACCGAGCGTGACATGGCCGCTTCGGCAGCGATAAAATCTTCCTGTGAGAGTTTACCCATCTTATATTCCTCGGCAAATCTCCAGACATCCGAGGTGCCTATTTTTTTTCCCTTAAACCTACCGACCAGCATCGGCCCACCGGAAACCACCAAAGAAGGAATATCTACGGAAGCAGCTCCCATGACCAGAGAAGGGGTGGTTTTGTCACAACCACACATCAGCACTACGCCATCCATGGGATTGGCACGGATACTTTCCTCCACATCCATACTAGCCAGGTTCCGAAACAACATTGCGGTGGGTTTGATGCTGCATTCGCCAAGTGACATCACGGGAAATTCCAGAGGGAATCCGCCGGCTTCCCAGATGCCACGCTTTAGAGCCTCGGCCAAATCCCGAAAATGTGCATTGCAGGGAGTCAGTTCGGACCAGGTATTACAGATGCCGATGACGGGCTTGTCTCCTTCAAATAAGTGATGTGGGAATCCCTGGTTTTTCATCCAGGATCGGTAGATGAATCCATCTTTTCCGGTGCGGCCATACCATTCCTGGCTGCGAAGTTTCTTCTTGGTCATGGGTTTTAAAGCTTGTTAAAGTGAGAATTTACCAAAAAAATCCGCAAGCCAATAAAGAAAATGAGGGGAGGGGGAATAATTCTGTCAATGAAAGAGGTAGCCTATTCAATGCAGGGAATTATTTCGGGAAATTAGAGATAATCCTGTCAGGAGAATGCTCCTGATGTGAAGTGCAGAATTACCTGAAAACCAGGTCGAAATTCAAAGTGAAATAAAAGTTGATCTTGCGGTCTGCTCTTTTTCTAAGTACGGTGAGACACCTCAATACCACATAAAAATCTAGAAAAAGGTCAAATTAGGAGCATTGCTGGATAACAGGTTTTCGGTTTTTGATACCGATTTTTTCGAGCATCTAAGGCCCCCTTGTCTCTGAAATTGGGAAAATTGAAAGTGCTAGGTTTGTATATCCCTGTAGACACCTAGAATTCCCTTTTATCCAAAATTCAATACAGTATTTTGGATAAAAGGGAAAAGCCTGAATAAAGCGGATTTGAAACTTTGACTAATTTAGGTCGAAATTCGCTCGATCACTGCACCGAGTTTGTTGAGACGCTCATCTATGTGCTGGTAACCCCGATCGATCTGCTCAATATTGTCGATAATGGAAGTTCCTTTGGCTGATAAAGCAGCAATCAGAAGCGATACCCCAGCCCGAATATCAGGGGAAGTCATGCGAATGCCACGAAGTGGATATTTTCTGTCCAATCCGATCACTGTGGCCCGGTGTGGATCACAAAGAATGATCTGAGCTCCCATGTCGATCAGCTTATCCACAAAGAACAATCTGGATTCGAACATTTTCTGATGAACTAGTACGGTTCCTTTAGCCTGTGTGGCGGTAACCAAAATAATGGATAACAAATCAGGCGTGAAACCAGGCCAGATCTGATCGGCCACCGTAAGAATGGATCCGTCAATGAAGGTCTCAATCTCATAATTGCTTTGGGCTGGTATGTGGATATCATCTCCACGAAACTCCATCTGTATGCCCATTCTTCTGAAAGTTTCCGGAATGATCCCCAATCGGTGAATCTGGCAATCTTTAATCGTAATCTCTGACTGGGTCATTGCTGCCAACCCAATGAAAGATCCAATCTCGATCATGTCAGGAAGCATTGTATGGTCGGTGCCGCCTAAATAATCTACCCCTTCGATGTGAAGTAGATTTGATCCTACTCCAGTGATTTTGGCTCCCATCCGGTTGAGCATATCACAGAGTTGCTGTAAGTAAGGCTCGCAGGCGGCGTTGTAGATGGTGGTTTTACCTTCTGCCATGACCGCTGCCATTACAATGTTTGCAGTTCCGGTCACAGAAGCCTCATCGAGCAGCATGTATGCACCTTTCAGGTTTTTGCCATCGATATGAAAAATCTCGTTTTCAGCATCGTAATGAAACTTGGCTCCCAATTTCTGGAATCCGAAAAAGTGTGTATCCATTCTTCTGCGGCCGATCTTATCTCCTCCTGGCTTGGAAAGTTTGCCTGTTCCAAAGCGTGCCAGCAGCGGACCAAGGATCATTACAGATCCGCGAAGGGCGGAAGCTTTCTTCAAAAATTCAGCGGTCTCAAGGAATTGGAGATTTACATCGTCTGCCTGGAAACTGTATGATTCAGGGCCAAGTTTTTCCACTTTGACCCCCATGTCTGCCAAGAGTTCGATCAGCTTATTGACATCCCTGATATTGGGGATCTTGTTGATGGTGACTTTCTCAGGAGTGAGCAAAACCGCACAGATGATCTGCAGTGCTTCGTTTTTTGCGCCCTGAGGTATGATTTCTCCTTTCAGTTTATTTCCGCCGACAACCCGAAATGATCCCATTAGTTTCTTCTTTTCTTGTTATGACCTCCGTTGCTTCTACGGTTTTTATGACCCGCGTTTCTTTTGTTTTTCCCGGGAGGCTCGACGGCTACAGGGAGTTTGAAGTCTCTTCTTGTATTGGATTCGAAGAGGCTGTTTTCTTTTACTTTTTCCAGATCTATATGGAGTTTACCCTTCGAAAGCGTTTTGATGTCATCCAGAATGATGGCGTCGTCGAAGTTGTCTCTATTCCAGGTAGAGTGGAAGCTTCGCATGAGCTGACCGATATAGATGATGGCAGACTCTTGCTCCTCATCATCCTCGATTTCAATCGCTTTTTCGATCAGTTTCTCAATATTTCTTCCGTAGTGCTTGAATTTGATCTCTCCTTTCGGATAACCGATAGGAAGGGGCTTTTTCCCCAAGAGTTCTTTTTCCGGCATTGGAAAAGGGGCATCTACATCCAGCTTAAAGTCCGACATGATGTATAAGTCATCCCAAAGTTTCTGATCATTTTCCTGTTTCCAGGTTGGGTTCAGTTGTTTGATGATTTCAATGGCTGTAAATGCACTTGCGGTCCGCTTATCGCGATCTTCAATTCCGGTGATGTGATCAACCAGACGTTGGATGTTTTTGCCGTATTCTTTCAAAATAAGTGTTTGTTTGTCAGGTTCTGTATGCTCCATGTTCCTTCCTGTTTTTGCGCAATAAAAGGTAATGAAAAAATTACCAAAGGGCGAGAAGGCTGATGATTAGTCTATAATTCTGAGCTTTGCAAAGCTAAGTAATAATGTTTTCTCTCCAAAATGCTCAAATTGGATGGTTGCTTTTTTGTTAAGTCCTTCGGTTTCAATTTTTTGGACCTTGCCAAATCCGAATTTCGGATGCTCCACCAACTGTTCTGCCTGCAGATTGTTGGTGTTAGAGGGCTTGAAATCTGGACTTGGGGTATGCAGTTTCATGGTACTTGGTGGACGGGCTTCCGGTTTTTTCTTGATACCGATGAAGCCTGAGCTGCCAGGCAATCCCTCACTGCGAAAGGCGCCGGGCATTTCCTTTGAGGTCATCCGCTTATTGATTTTGAGGCAATTGGGATCCACTTCTTCCAAGAAGCGGCTGGGTTCGCAGTTGAGCAGTCTTCCATAGCGATACCGGGTGAGTGCGTAGGTGAAATAAAGCTTTTCCATCGCTCTGGTGGAGGCTACATAAAAGAGTCTTCGCTCTTCCTCCAGATCTTCCCGACTTTGCATCATCATCTGTGAGGGGAAGAGATCTTCTTCCATTCCTACTACAAATACTTGTTTGAACTCGAGTCCTTTGGAGGAGTGGATGGTCATCAGGGTGATCGCGTCCGTCAGGTCTTTATCCCGGTCATTATCGGTCAGGAGTGCGATTTCCTGAAGGAACGAACCGAGGCTTTTGTCCTCATTCTCTGGATTGTCCACATACTCTTTGATCGCATTGAGAAGCTCCTGCACGTTTTCATAGCGGTTGAGTCCCTCGATGGTTTTGTCTTCGTAAAGCTCCCGTAATAATCCGCTCTGTTTGGCGATCGAACTGGCGGCTTCGAAGGCATCTTTTCGCTCAATCTCAATCTGAAAAGCCTTGATCATCGTCGCAAAATCCATCACCAGCCCGCCTGCTCTTCCGCCCAGAAAACTCGGGCCATTTTGCACCACCTCCCACAAAGGCGTATCATGGTCATAGGCAGCTACCAGCAATTTGTCGACGGAAGTATTTCCTATGCCCCGCTTGGGATAGTTGATGATCCGCTTGAAAGCTTCCTCATCCATAGGATTTACCGCAAAACGCATGTATGCCATCAGGTCTTTAATCTCCTTGCGCTGATAGAAAGAGAGTCCTCCTACGATCTTGTATGTAAGATTTAGCTTACGAAGCGCTTCTTCCATCGCACGGGATTGGGAGTTGGTTCGGTACAGAATGGCGAAGTCGCTGTTGAGTAGTTTTTTATTGTTTTTTTCTTCGAAAATTGTGGTGGCCACGATTTTGCCTTCCTCGTTATCCGAACTGGCTTTGATGACTTCGATCAGATCGCCTTCCGGATTGGTGGTCCAGACACTCTTCTTGAGCTGGGCCTTATTCTTATCGATGATGGAATTGGCTGCTTCGACGATAGTTTTGGTGGATCGGTAATTCTGTTCCAGTTTGACGACAAACAAATCGGGGTAATCCTTTTCAAAGTTTAGGATATTCTGGATGTCCGCTCCGCGAAATGCATAAATACTTTGCGCATCATCACCTACTACACAGATATTCTGATGGACGGCTGCCAGTTTTTTGGTGATGAGGTATTGGGATAGATTGGTGTCCTGAAACTCATCTACCATCACATACCTGAACCGCTGCTGGTATTTGTTGAGCACATCGAGGTGATCCCGAAACAACACATTGGTATTGAAGAGCAAATCATCGAAGTCCATCGCACCGGCCTTAAAAAGTCGATCCTGATATTTTTGATAGATTTCGCCCATTTTTGGTTTCATGGCAGCTTCGTCATCCGCTTTGACAAAGGGATCATTTTGATAAGCCTGCCAGGATATCAGGCGGTTTTTGGCTCCGGAGATTCTGGAGAGCACGGCGTTGGCCTTATAGACTTTATCGTCCAGGCGCATTTCTTTGACGATGGTCCGGATCAGTGACTTGGAGTCATCTGCATCGTAGATGGTGAAGTTGGATGGATAGCCTATTTTGGGAGCTTCCACCCGCAGGATTTTTGCAAATACGGAGTGGAAAGTCCCCATCCAGGTATTCCGGGCTTCCAGACCGGCCAGAGATTCGATCCGGTGGCGCATTTCGGCCGCGGCCTTATTGGTAAAAGTCAGGGAGAGGATATTGAATGCATCCACTCCTTTCTCATAGATCAAGTGGGCGATTCTATAGGTCAAAACCCGGGTTTTGCCCGATCCTGCACCGGCAATGATCATGACGGGACCGTCGGTATGCTCTACGGCCTGGCGTTGTTCGGGATTGAGGTGGGAGAGGTAATCCATTAATTTATCTTCTTCGCGTAGCTACTTTTTTTCGACTCAAAATTTAAATTTCATCCGTGTTTTTGAAATCCAGACCAGCTCAAAATTATTCTTCGGTTTCCCAAAAGTGGTCTTAGATCCGGATTTTTAGTTTTCATGAAATTCGATTCAAATTAATCAAATTTAATTTTCTAAACCTTCCAGCGCTTGTGGCTCCAGAGGTACAGATCGGGTTGGTTGCGGATATTCTCCTCCAGCCTGCGGCAAAATCGGTCCGTGATGCTGTGCGCTTCATCCGAATCATACGGAGGCATGGCAAGTGTTTCAAATTCGAAACGATAATGTCCCCGTTTTAATTTGGTCATGTAACCAAAAAAGACAGGCAGGTTCATTTTTTTTGCCATGAATTCGCCGCCTTCAAAAAAATAAGCTTCCCGGTTCAGGAATTCCCGTTTGTACCGATTTTCCTTATTCGCCGGACGCTGATCAGCGGCCAGATGGACAATCCGGGGATTGCTTCGCATGGTGATCATACTTCGTCGAAACTCGGTTTTCTCGGTCATGACCCCGCCCAGGTGAGTTCGGATCTGGAGCATCAACTGGTTAAAAAATTTATTGTTCAGTTTCAAATATACCGTCTCTGCTGTGACTTGTGTATTGGATGCTACTCCGAGGATGGCCATTTCCCAATTGAATAGATGCCCTGCCATCATCAGTGCACTGGAACCAGCTTTTACCTCCTCATCCAAAAGTTTCTGATTGACCACTTCAAATCTTCGCTTAAGTTCTTTCTCAGAGATAGTGAGCATCTTGATGGTCTCCGCAAAGAAGGCATCTGTGAAATTTCTGTAAAATTTATTCCGGATAGCTTTTCTTTCATTTGGACTTTTATCGGGGAAGGCATATTTCAGATTCTCATCGATGACTTTTTTGCGATACCGGATCACAAATCTCGCGATCAGGTAGAGCAAATCGGAAAAAACATAGAGAATAGGAAGTGGAAGCCTGGAGAGCAATCGGAAGAAAAACATACAAAGCAGGAAGGAGATTGGGATCTTTTGGGATCGAATCGGACAACAAAATAAAGGAAATCGGGTGAATTCTTTCGGATTCCTAGTTATAATTTGACCCAATTGTTACTTTTGAGCATATGTCGGAAGTACAGCGCAGAAAATATTCTCAAGAAGAAAAGAATGGCATCTTCGATAATGAGTTTATGCCACACATAGACTCCATGTATAATTTTGCCTACAGGCTCAGTTTCGATGAGGATGATGCCAAAGATCTGGTGCAGGATACCTACTTGAAGGCCTACCGCTTCATCAATTCTTTTGAAAAGGGAACAAATGCAAAAGCCTGGCTGTTCCGAATCCTGAAAAACAGCTTTATCAATGAGTACCGCCGCAAAAGTAAGCGCCCTGCCAAGGTAGATTACCAAGAGGTTGAAACTTATTATAATTCGGATGATGTTGACTATCAGAGTACCAGTGATATGCGGGCTGATTCGGTCAAGGACATGCTCGGAGACGAGATCTCCAATGCGCTCAATAGTCTGGCGGTGGATTTCAGGACAGTGATTATTCTGTGTGATCTGGAAGGATTTACCTACGAAGAAATGTCCAAAATCCTGGATATTCCGATAGGAACAGTCAGATCAAGACTGCACAGAGCCAGAAATCTGCTCAAAGAAAAACTACAAGGCTATGCCAAGAACATGGGATACAATACAGACGAAGAGGAGGAATAACAAAAAGAAGAACTGATGGAAATGAAAGAAGAATCTACCGAGGCTCGGAAGCAAAAATGCGAGGATACGAGCAAATGCTTTGAATTGCTGGAAAGCATTCTGGATGGTGAGATAGACAATTCGAAAGAGGTGTTGACTGAAAAACTAGCCAAATGCCAGCCCTGCTTTGAGTATTTTCATCTGGAGCAGGCGATTCGGGATCTGTTGAAAAATAAATGCACCAAACAAGCGGTGCCCACCGAACTGGCGGAATCAATCCGGAAGCAGATTCAGGAGATTAAGTAAACCATGACCCAAGGCAAGGCAATCATCTTTTCGGCTCCCTCCGGATCCGGTAAAACTTCTCTCGTAAAACACCTCATCGAGCAAATACCCAATCTGGGCTTCTCCATCTCCGCCTGCACCCGGGACCGCCGCGGTCGTCATGAGGTACATGGCAAAGATTACTACTTTTTAAGCCAAGATGAATTCAAACAGAAAATAGACGAAAATGCATTCATCGAATGGGAAGAAGTCTATGCGGGAAACTTCTACGGGACGCTGAAAGAAGAAATCCAACGGATCTGGGACAGTGGCAAGGCGGTAATTTTTGACGTAGATGTGAAAGGAGGATTGGCTTTGAAAAAATACTTCGGCGATCAGGCATTGGCGATTTTTGTAAAAGTACCCAGTCTGGAAATTCTAAAAGAGCGCCTGAGTGAGCGGGGAACAGAAAGTGAGGAATCCCTGTCCCGGAGACTGTTCAAGGCGGAGTTTGAATCCAAATTCGAACCACAGTTTGATGTGACGGTAGTCAATGATGATTTTTCTAAATCTTCCGCCGAAGCGGAGTATCTGGTCCGTGAATTTTTATCGAGATAAGCCGTGAAAATCGGATTGTATTTCGGGTCATTTAATCCCATCCATATCGGGCATCTGATCATTGCCAATACGCTTCATGATCGCAGTGATCTGGACGAAGTCTGGTTTGTGGTCAGCCCTCAGAATCCCCTTAAAAAAAGGCAATCGCTAGTACACGAACATGATCGACTGCGAATGGTAGAACTGGCGATTGAAGACAATTTTCATTTCAGAGCCAGCGATGTGGAGTTTCGCATGCCCCGTCCCAGCTACACAATAGATACGCTTACCTATCTGAGCGAGCAATACCCCAAGCATCAGTTTAGTCTTTTTTTAGGTTCGGATAATCTGAGCCAGCTGAAAAGATGGAAAAATTACGAGCAGATCCTGGCCCATTACGAAATTCTGGTCTATCCAAGACCGGGTGAGATTAAGCTTATTGATCATCCCGCAATTAAAATATTGGATGCACCGCTACTGGATATTTCGGCGACTTTTATCCGGAAGTCCATTCAGGAGGGGAAGTCAGTACGCTACCTGCTTCCCAGGGAAGTAGAAGAATATATCCAGGCCAAGAAATTGTATTTCTAAGCGATTTTCCAAAATATCTACCGTCCACAAAAAAAAACACCGCTCAAGTAAATCAGAAAAGAATTTATTTACTTCGGTTTTCTTTTTAAAAACGAGTACATTAGATTAGTTTCAGCTTCGGGGTCGAAGCCGTTTTTGGGCCAAAAACTTTTTAATAAATTTTAATTCTTTTAAAAATGAAAAAATTAATTTATGGACTGTCCTTCATTGCTGCTATGGGAATCTCATTTAGTGGCTCTTTTGCAAATGATCAAGTTTTAACTGCGGAAGGAGACTGTGAAGAATCGATCGACATCATTGGTGAAACCATAACAGTTACTGTTTGCGGTCGAAAAACAAACCTTTGGGGTTTTATTGATGGGAAGAAATGTAATGCCGCATCCACCACTTCTTGTACATTCACAAATTAATTAGTTCAATTTGTGTCGATAGAACCCGCTTTTATAATTTATCTAGAAATATGATCAAACGATTATTTTACACTTTCAAAATTCTTTTTTTTTGTGCTTTTTTTTCATGCGGACAAAACTCCTCAGAGCAGGTTGGATCCTCATTAATAAAAATTAAATCAACAGCATCTGTCAAAAGTCTCAACCTAAAATCTGCTCGATTAGTCAGTTTTTCAGATAATTCTTTTGCACCAATTGGAAGTTTGAATAAAGTCATATCGATCAGAGAAAGAATTGTCGTCGTTGATAAAACTAAAGGAAATACAGTGTTTATTTTTGATGAGAGGGGGAGGTATCTTAATCATATTTATAGAATAGGGGACGGTCCAGGTGAATACAAGAATTTGGAAAATATATATTATGATCAAAAGGAGGAGTTACTTATTCTGATTCCTATGGATTATAGGAAAAAGTATTTTTTTGATCTTAATGGTAATTTCATTAGAGAGGAGAAGTATAATGAAAATATATATTATTCGGATTTAATGTCTTCCGATGATTTTGAGATTCTTATAAATAATGGCTCTTTAAATTTAGGGGATGGTTTTCAAGTGTTTGAAAATCATCAATTGATTTCTTCAGCTATACCTTATGTGAATTATTTAGACAATACCCCATTAGATGGAAGGAATTTAATTTCCAAAATTGATGAAGACAATTTCAATTTTACTGTAGGAAATAGAGATACTATTTATCGATATAATGCTAAGACCCGAGAAATAAAAACTGATTATATTTTTGATTTCGAACCTCCGATTTCGAAAATCGATTATGGTAACCATCCAAATCCGCTAGAATATTTTGTAGAAAGCCAAATGTTTATTGGCATTTTTGATATTTTTCAAAATGATAAATTTCTTTCGTTCACTACATTTAAGTATCCGAGAATCAAAGGCAGGCTCCTGTCAAAATCAACTAATAAGCTTTATGATACTGAGGAGTTTATCCGGCAGGAAGTTGGTAACCTTGGCTTTGATGGGATACTGGGTATGGGACAAAATGGAGAGTTTATTGCGGTGCTGAAGGCTGGCGAAGATGGGAACTGGGATTTTTCTAAGAATAAGAATATAGAGGCGACCTTCGGTGAAATAATGGAATTAGGACCTGAAGAGTTTTTACTGCTTTTCTTTGAGGTTGAGGAAAAAGGTTAGCCTCGGTTATGGTTTTACAAATTTTACTAATATAATTTTCAAATACATTTCAGCAAAATCTAGTGAAAAGGGTTTGATCAATGATTTAGCAATATATCCGAGCTAATAAATTTTATTTATAAGGCTAAAAAAAACCACCGTTCACGTAAGTTTTCACTAAAATCCTGTTTTCAAAATTGGTTTTTAAAAACAGGTCAGGTAGATTAGTTTCAGCTTATGAGTCGTAGCCGTTTTGGGCAAAAACTTTTTAATCAATCTTAATTCTTTTAAAAATGAAAAAATTATTATTTGGATTCGCCTTTTTTGGGGCTATGGCGTTTGGTAGCATTTCTGTGAATGCACAAGAGGATGTAGATGATCCGGGATTAGAAGGCGGCTGTTATGCAAGAATGGTGATTTGTGGAGGCGGATACAATGCTTTGCATTGTGATGGGGAACCAACTGGAAATCGATGTGGCACTTATGACAAGGCCTGTTTCTTCTGTTGATCTTAATTGATTTGGGGTAGGGTTTACATCCTACCCCAATTATTTAAAAAAATCTATGCTTAAAAATTTATTAAAGGCTTTAGTTCTGTCAGTATTAGTAGTGGCTAATTCATGCACCAATAAACTTTCAGATCAAGAAATTAAAGGTGTCCTTTATCTCGAACTAGATGAGATTGAAACGATAGCTAAGGAGGATTTAATTATTGTAGATGTCGTACCACTAGAAACTGTCAATGAAAATTTGATGGGTCAGGATCTGCGAATCAGATTCAGTAAGGATAGGATATTTGTATTCGATGAGTCAATTCAAAATGCTATCAATGTTTTTGATAGAAATGGGAAATTTATTGGTAATAGAGGAATTGTTGGAGAGGGGCCAAACACGGTTACCCGACTAATTGATTTTTTTGTTTCCTCTATCGGTGAGTTAGAAATCCTAAAT
>CAZFSC010000046.1:0-22766 GCA_964521585.1 uncultured Limnohabitans sp. | reverse complement strand
TCTTTTTTTTTGAACGGATTGCAATACTGAAAGAATGGACCCATTTTTAGCAATCTAACCCAACTTAAAATGAGCAATACTAATTTAGAAGAAGCAGTCGCTTTGACGCAGAGATTTACCTCAAAACCATCCAACGAAGACTTATTAAAGTTATACGGCCTATATAAGCAAGCCACTGAAGGTGATAATCTCGGCGAAAGGCCTGGTGGATTTGATTTTAAGGCAGCAGCGAAATACAATAGCTGGCTGAGTTTAAAAGGAAAAAGCAAAGAAGCAGCTACGCAGGAATACATTGCCCTGGTCGATCAATTAGCACTGAAACATCTCTGAAAATGAGTAAAAATTCCTGAGAAATCAGGTTTTTTTGTTTCTGGCAAACCAGCTCGCTAGGATAGAACCTGCAATCAACTGCTGAATATGGTAGAGCATAACCGGTAATAGAACCAAACCGAGGACCGCTGGATCAGAAAATATCACCTTACCAATCACCACCCCTTGAACCAGCGATTTTTTTGATCCGCAAAACAACGCAGTAATCCGTTCTCCCAGATCCAAGCCCATGGCGCTACTCAATACCTCAATCACTAACCAAACCAGGAAAAACAAACCCAGCATGGAAAGACTGATTTGCAATAAGGTTCCAAGGCTATAAGGATCGAAAGCCTTCTGCTCAAAAGATTGGGCAAAAGAGGTATAAACGATAATCATGATGACCGTTTGATCCAATAGTTTCAACTTGTCCAAGTAGGTGACGAGTTTTGGAAATAGAAATCGATGTAGGAATAGACCCAGAAAAACCGGCATCAATACTTTTAAAGTCAGTTCCCCTAGCGTGGAAATGAAATCCAGCTCCAATCCGGAAGAATCTCCTAAAATCCCCATCCAAGCAGGTGTGATTACTACACCAAGTAAACTGGAGATGCTGGCATTAAAAATCGCAGCGGGGATATTACCTCCGGCAATAGAAACCATGACCACTGAGGCACTTACTGTTGAAGGCAGCACAGCTAAGAAACTAATACCCAACTTAAAATCAGAATTAATCCAAGGGGCAATTTCTACTAATCCCAGCACTACCAACGGAAAAATCAAAAATGTAGTCAGCTGAATTAACAGATGAAGCCTCCAATTCTTAAGACCAGAAAGAAGTTGATTTGGATCGAGTTTTATTCCATAGAAGAAAAATACCAGTCCGATGCCGACATTAATAATCTGCTTCCAAGGCATGGGCGATCCCGTTGCTCCAAATGATGGGAATAGCCAGCCACAAAATATGGCTCCAAAAAGGCCCAGCAAAAACCCATTGATCCCTACTTTTTTGAGAATTCTGATTAATCCGGAACTACTCAAGGTAACAAGCGCTTAAAATTGTCACAGATTATTGCAGTGGCTATAGCCACATTGAGGGATTCCGCTTCTCCAAAACCTGGAATAGTCAGTTTTTGACTGACAGAATTCTCAAGGTCAGCTGAGATCCCCTTGGACTCATTTCCCATCAAAATCACCCCAGGCCTCGGATTTTCAAGGGTATGAATATTCTGTCCATTGAGAAATGCCCCATAGACCGGAACATCCCACTTATCAAAATGCTCCTTCAGATCTCCATAAAAAAAATTAACCCGGGTAAATGATCCCATACTTGCCTGGATCACTTTTGGATTGTAAAACTCTGCCGTCTGGGGAGAAAAAATCAAATGCTTGATCCCGTACCAATCTGCAATACGGATAATAGTTCCCAGATTTCCAGGATCCCGCACATCATCCAAGCCGATGACCAATTCACCAGCAGGGTATTCAAAGGGTAGATTGGATCTGATTTTAACCACTGCCAGTGCAGCATCATTACTCTGATAATGTCCTAACCCTTCCAACTGATTCTGGGTGACAGAAATCAGTTCCGTAGGAGATTGATTTATTAAAGACTGATTGGCTTCGACAAATGAATTGGTGCCCAGAAGAAGTTCCACTTCAAAAGTCGATTTAAGCACTTCTAAAACACTTTTTTCACCCTCCACAAAGAAACGCTGCTCCTGGTTTCTGAATTTCTTCTGATGTAAGGATTTTATAAACTTAACTGTATTTTTGCTAAGCATTTGGACCTATTCTCCCATTTTGAAATCCCTCAAATATATACTTTTTATCACTGCCATCTGGCTAATTGCCGGATGTTCATTGACTAAAAACCTCCCTGAGGGGCAATATGTACTCTATGACAATGAACTGAGGGGAGTAAATAAGGCGAATGAAGATGAGATCAGAAGTCTTTTCATCGCCGAGCCCAATACCAGAATCCCTTTGACCAATAGATCTTTGGGGGTATCTATTTACCGACTCGGCAAGAGTTTTTACGACAGTGCCAAGGTGGCAAAAAAACTGGAAGCTGCCAATCAGGAATTGCAGGTAGTCAAATCAGCACTCAAAGAAGATGAGCAAAACCGGAAACTTTTACAGAGGGAATACAAGCTTATTTCAAAAATCAAGTCCTACGAAGAAAAACTTGAGTTTGGCAATTTCCTTATGCGAACCGGTAATCCGGTCATCAAATTAGACACCGCCGTAGTAAAGTTGACGGTCAATGAAATCGACAATTACCTCTACAATCATGGTTTTTTAGATGCTGAGGTAGATTTTGAAGTAGAGATTGATAAGAAAAAGGCAAAAGTGAAATACTTGGTCGAGGAGCGAAAACCTTATCTGATCGACTCTATTTACACCAATTCAGATAATCAGGAAATCCTACGGCTTCTGGCGCAAAGCCAAAATAAAACCTTTTTGAAAACCGGAAAATTCTATAATCAAAATGACTTTATCGCAGAACGGAACCGAATCGAAGATCTTTTGAAAAACAATGGGTTCTTCATGTTTAATAAGAATTTCATCGATTACAACCTCTATTACGATACCCTGAAAAAATCCATTACCGCAGAACAGCGCATACTAAAACCTGCCTTTTCGGATTTTCATCAGATTTATACCATTGATTCGATTTCATTTACTGTGAATCCACCCAGTGAGGACTTCATAGATAACAATGTCGCCCGGTCATTTCGAAATATCGACTTTGAATTTTACAGAGACCGGTATTCAGAGCGAATCCTATCTTCCAGGATTTTCCTTCAACCTGGGGACAAATACAATCGAGCTGAGTTTATCGAAACCCAAAAACAGCTAAGCAACCTGGATCTCTTTCGGTTCATCAATATTTCCTTTGATACATTAGGCAATACTTTAGTTGCCAAAATAATCACCCAGCCTAATCAAAAATACCAGCTTACCAACCAACTTGGACTCAGTATCACCGAACAATTGCCTGGGCCTTTCTTTAGTGCATCCCTGCGAAATCGAAATTTCTTCCGGGCAGGTGAGATTCTGGAATTTAATTTCCGCGCAGGATTGGAGGGAGTCGCTTCTGCCACCGACCAGGGCGTATATCAAAGCAGGGAATTAGGAACTTCTGCTTCTGTGATCTTTCCTCGCTTCCTGATTCCTTTTTTCCAGTCAGATCTACACAAATTCGGAAGGTATAATCCAAATACCCGAACTCAGATAGGATACAATTATACCAACCGCCCGGAATACACGCGAACGGGACTAAACGGACTACTAGCATACACCTGGGCCACCCGGGACAATCGGCAGAGGTTCACGATCAATGCAGCCGATATTAACTATATCCGTACACCTAATATCACCAATGCTTTCAGGGATGTGTTACTCGACCTCCAAAACCAGGGAAACAATCTGATTTGGTCATTTTTACCCTCATTCATCAGTTCCTTCTCAGCCCAGTCAGTAATCAACTTCAATCAGTATGGAGATTTCAAAACCAGCAGAGCATCTCTTCTTCGACTCTTTATAGAAAGCGGCGGAACGACCCTCAATTTTCTGGATATTGATGACAATGCCCAGGATATTGAATTTGCCAATTTTCAATGGCTGAAGTTTCAAGCAGATTTTAGGAGATATTATCCTTTGGATCGCAAGCAAACTTTTGCCTATAGAGCAAATTTCGGTATTGCACAACCCTATGGAATCAGTAACGGAATTCTACCCTACGAAAAATACTTCTTTGCAGGGGGAGGTACAAGCATCCGTGCCTGGCAGGCCAGAAGGCTTGGTCCAGGGAGTTATTCTCCCGCTTTAGGCGAACGGGGGCCTTATGATTATCCCTTTGAGCAGCCTTCCGAGATGATCATCGAAACCATGCTGGAATACCGGAGAAAGTTAGTAGGCTACTTCGATATGGCCTTGTTTATCGATGCCGGCAACTCTTGGATGATAGGTGTGGACAATTCCAGACCAGGAGCAGATTTTAGATTTGATCGTTTTTATAAAGAAATTGCTGTGGGAACAGGTATTGGACTTCGTATGGACTTTGACTTCTTGGTCATTCGTCTGGACATGGCTACCAAAGCAATCGACCCATCCCAGCCAGAAGGAGAGCGCTGGGTTTGGGATAATGTATCTTTCAGAAATCCGCTGGGACTTAGAGGTCAGACCGTTCTCAATTTTGGGATTGGCTATCCCTTCTAATAAAACTATGCAATTCATGAGTAAAAAAAGCAAGGAAGAAATCGCTGAAATCTATCAAAAAATGCAGGATTATATCTGTCAGGCTATTGAGCAAGCTGATGGAAGAGGCAAATTTGAGGAGGATAAATGGACCCGATCTGAAGGCGGAGGCGGAAAAACCCGGATCTTTAAAGGAGGTGCAATCATCGAAAAAGGCGGTGTCGCATTCTCGGCCGTTCATGGCCCCATGCCAGAAAAAATTCTGAGCAAACTTCAACTTTCTAAAGCTGATTTCTTTGCCACAGGTGTTTCTATTGTGATTCATCCAAAAAGTCCGATGGTACCCATCATTCACATGAATATCCGCTACTTCGAAATGGACAATGGAGAATATTGGTTTGGAGGAGGCATAGATCTTACCCCACATTACCTAGATCCCTCAGATGCACGCTATTTCCATCAAAAAGTAAAGGAAGTCTGTGACCGCTTTGATCCGGATTATTATCCCAAATTTAAAAAATGGGCCGATGATTATTTCTTCATCCAACATCGCAAAGAAACCCGGGGCGTAGGAGGGATTTTCTACGATCGACTGAAGCCCACTCAGGAAGAAGGATTTCAAGGCATCCTGGATTTCAGCCTTGCAATCGGCAGACTTTTTCCGGAAGTGTATGCTTATTTTATGGATAAAAATTCTAAAATCCCTTTCGGTGAAAAAGAAAAAGCCTGGCAAAGCCTGCGCAGGGGAAGATATGTGGAGTTTAATTTGGTTTGGGATGCAGGAACGAAATTTGGGCTCCACACCAATGGAAGGACAGAAAGTATCCTGATGAGCATGCCGCCTGTGGCAAATTGGGAGTACATGCACGAGGTGCAGGCTGGTAGCCCGGAGGAGTTCACCCAAAGAAATCTAAGAAAGGAAATTGATTGGTTAAACTTTACCCAATGATTGAGCAAATTAAAACATGGGATGAACGATTGTTTCTTTGGCTGAATAGCTACCATGCCGATTGGTTGGACCCGATCATGTTTCAGCTTACCGAGACCATTACATGGATCCCACTATATGCTTTTCTGATTTATCTGATTTATAAAAGCGATTCTAAAAATAGCTGGTGGATATATGGAGGGGCTGCATTGACGATTCTGATTTCGGATCAGGTGACTTCCGGACTTATGAAGCCATTCTTCGAGAGACTCCGACCCTGCCACGATGAGCGCTGGGAAGGAATCATCCATAATTATGGCCGGTGTGGCGGACTTTTTGGATTTGTGTCCTCTCATGCCGCTAATACTTTTGCCATAGCAACTTTTCTCAATCTTAAATTACTTTACAAAATGCCCTATCTAAAGTGGCTATTCGTATGGGCAGCCGTGATCTCTTACACCAGGATTTACCTGGGCGTGCATTATCCTGTTGACATCTTGATGGGAGCAGTGATCGGTGCGCTTGCAGGATTTTTAAGCTGGTTTTTTATAGTCATTGTCAGAAGAGAAATCATGAAAAAGTTTTTGAAGTAGCATTCTTCAATAATGCTCCTTCACATTCAAATTTCCCCTACCTGAAAAGATTAAGCTCACTTTTTTCCATTTTTCTTATCCTGAGTTAAGCTCTTGGTTAAATACCTAAAACCCACATCAAACGGACCTGATTCAGGACATTTTTACATCCACAAAACGTCGGGAGTTTTCCCTGAAAAGTAATTCTAATAAAACAGTTTATGGATTAGACTGTTTGATTAATAGAATACTTCTGCTAAAAGCTTTCAACCAGAAGCAATCTCCTCACTGATTGCTGTTGAAAATTCTTTTAAATCAACTCAAAAAACCACTACAGGAATGAAGAAAAAGATACTATATATTTTGCTGCTAACTCTACTGGCTAGTCCCTTGTACGCACAAATCAGAACGATCAATCTGGATATTGTGACAGGTAAAATTAATGGAGGAAACCCCATTCCGGCGGAGGAGGAATTTTATATCAGAGGTTCCGTTCCCGATAACATAGAAATGGTCAAACTTAAAGTGTATCCAGCGAAGAAAACCGAAAAAGCAGGAAACATTTATTTCTGGAAGACTCCTTTTGGCTATAAAGAGCTGTCCTACCAACTTTTGGTCTCGGATCCGCTCCGAGCCAGTCAGGAATATGCACTGGAATTTGGGTTTTATCAAAAAGCAGGAAAAGAACAAATTGATGAAGTAAGAAGCCTGATCGGCCAAAATATCAAATCCTATCTGAGCACGGTAATCACAGTGAGAAAAAGGAAACTTAAATTTTCCGAATCCAATGAGGTTATCCTTAATAATTTAGAGCAAATCGTAGAACAAGGAGCTTTATATTTTGAATTACCAAATGGAGAGCAATTTTCAGGGTTCAGTGATATCACGAGAGCAAAATTGGAACAAGGCGGAAAATTGAAATTGGGGAAAGCCAAATTCAATCTTTCGAAAGTAGAAGAAGATGAAAACGAACGGGCAGTCTATGCGGCACAATATATTGAAGAGCTTAATGGCATAATAACAGCAGAGGTCGATCAGTATCTGAGCCCAAATATGCTTGTCCTGGTGGACGAAATGGTCTTTGAAAATTATAAAACTGAAAACACTCCAAATTCCATCCCCATCAATGTCGGATATGGTGCAATTTCTCTAAGCAAAGGACTTCCAAATCAGGAATTTGTCCATAGCCCTTATGTGGGTCTATCATTCCCACTTGGGAATCGTACGTTCGCCAGATTCATGCATAACCTCTCAATTTCTACGGGAGTGTTCTTGTCCGGAAACATGGAAAATGCCATGAACGAAAAGATCACTGGCCCTCTGGTGGATCGTCCGGTGTACGTAGGTTTGGGGTATAATTTTTTCCGGATCATTCGACTCAATGCCGGAGGTACGTTTATCACAACAGAAAGAAATCAAGGATCAAATATGAATAGCTTCCAGCCTTTTGTGGGCTTGAGTGCAGAATTCAATATTTGGTTGGGTATAGGTAAAAAGAGATAAGGATATGAAAAAGCTAACACTATTTATCCTGGTTCTTTTAACAAGTTATGCCGTTCAGGCGCAATTACATGGTAATAAATGGAGAATTGGTCTGAGCATGGGTACTACAAATTATGTAGGTGACATTCGGCCTATTCCGCTGAATAGTTTTGAAAACTTCACTAAACTGTATAAGCATTACGATCATTACAGCGAGCGATTCTCCTATCAGTTCTCTCTGGAACATGCCCTTGGAAACTCAGTAGGCTTAATGCTGACTGCGGGTACTTATCAATTCGGTTCAGGTGACCGATTTGTTCAAAATGATGGGACATTGCTCAGAAACAGTCCAAATTTTGATCGGGCGCTTAATTTCCAAACAGATCTTTACGATGCCGGACTGTCTCTGGTATTCAAACCAGATAATAATTGGCTACTTTCTGGTAAGTCTTTTTTTGCTCCTTACCTGACTCTGGGTTTTGGGCTTCAGACTTTTGATGTCAAGGGGGATCTGCTGAATGCCAATGGCAACCGGTATGATTATAGTAATCCTAACACTATACCCGATGGGACATTCGAAACGAATCTTTCCAATCTTGGAACCGAGAATCCGGAAGGCTATTCACAAACTACTTTATATGCCAACCTTGGTCTGGGAGTAAGATTCAGAATTACGAAATCCATTGAAATTTTTGCCCAGTCTGATTTTAAAAGGGCTGCCACCGACTATCTAGATGATGTAGCAGGTGATTACCGAATGAATTATGCGAATTCTTTTCAGGAATACGCCGCCAAACCGGGTACCAATGTGGTGAATTCAAGAAATCGAAATCGTGGATTCAGTGATGGCCGAGGAGATTGGTACATCTACCATGGGATAGGCCTTAAATTCAGTTTTGGCGCAAGCAAAAAGGCATTCAGGCCTCCAGTAATCTCTCAACGTCACACCTACGTCCCTTCAGAACTTCCTCAGAAACAACTTCCCGAAGAGGAAATTGAATCGGATCAACCAGTACCTACAGGCAAGGTGACCAATAATAATTATTTCAATATCATTCAATTTCCTTCTACAAAGAAGAAGGAAGTACCTGTCTTAGATTCCGTCCAGAGGGCTCAAAATGAGGCTAAGATCGATTCACTGCAGTCCGTTCAGGAAAACCTCAGTGCCAATCTGGATTCTACCAACAACGAATTGGAAGAATTGGACAAGATTTTAGAATTGACACAAAAAGATACTGCTGTTTCTGATTCCATACAGAATATCCGAAAACAGAATATCCAAAGCCAAAAAGAAAAGATTCAGAAAAATATCTCAGAAATCGACTCTTTACAGGCAAGAAATAATTCCAAAATCGACTCCTTAAAAACAGTTGCTGAATTAAAAAAGCTTGTAGAAACCAGCATAGATACTACTGCTCTTATTCAGGAATTCATGTTCTTTCCGGAGGAAATGAAACTATCTGCCTCACAGCCGACCATGAGGACAGAATCAAAGGCTGACACAGTAATCCAACTATCACCAGCACCTAATAGGGTTACACCTTCAGCCACTACCGGAGGCGAGATGGTCAGCAGATCTGAATTGAATTATGAACTGGAGAGATTGAAAAATCAAATGCTGCAATCCCAATCAAAACGAGACTCGGCATTGCTAATGGCTCTGGCAAATAGAGAAATGGTCGTGGAAGATCGAAAAACTGAAGTCGTTCGCACCGAAGCTGATCCTCAGGAAATCACCATTACTCAAGAATCTGTAGACAACGAACTGATTGAAAGAGCAATTAAGAATCAGGAAGAAGCGAATAAAGCTTTGGAAAGAGCGATGAGACAGGCAGAGCGTCGTCAAAAAAGGAGCGAACGGCTTTTGAGAGATGCAGTTGTGGCAGGAGGTGCAGCGGCGACTACCTCAGCGATTAAAGACAACAGGCAATCAAATCAACAAGAAGTAGACACTGTAGCTACTCCTTCGGCTCAAAATAGTGAAAATCAGGCTGACACAACCGCTCTTCCCGATCAGGCTTTAAATCCAAAACTTGAGCCGGTTTTAGCACCTACAAAAACTGAAGTAGATACAGTATTCGTAGAAAAAGAAACGAAAGTCCTCCTGACTCCACAAAAAATTGAAATCTACTTTGATATCAATCAAAAGACATTAGCCGAAAGTGAGATCGAAAAGTTGGAACCTCTGAAGAAAATCCTTCAGGAAAATCCTTCGGTTTCGTTGGAATTGGTTGGATTTGCAGATAATACCGGTTCTGTCGCATACAATCTCAAATTGACCCGCGAACGTGTGGAAGCAGTGAAAAAAGTATTGACAGAAACTTATGATATCCCCGCCTCAAAAATTTCCACAGAAGAAGGAGGCATGATTGTCCGGGGTAGATCATCCGGTTCGCAAGCCTCTGATCGCAAGGTAGAAATCAGATTGATCCAAAAAGGGAATTAAACTCCTGAAAGCAAACTGGGAAAGGATCAAAATCCTTTCCCAGTTTTTTTATCATTTTGAATCAATCTTTCTGTTCAGTTCAATTCATTTAATTTTTACAATAAAATTGGCAACCAATTTTCTTAGCTAGATTCAGCGTCGAATCAGCAAATTAAATACTTGAAAAAAGGTTTATTTAAAGATTTTTCTTTGCAATTTTTATCGAAATTTAATCCAATTGAAGATCTAAGAATGAAGATAACCTGGAGCATTATGGATGAGCAAATCTGATTTTTATGAATAAGAATATAATCTTACTTGCATTCCTATTTTTTGTCTTCAGGGCAAATGCCCAAGATTCCATAAGCTATCAATCCAATAAAATAAATCAGTTCAAGCTAGTTCCTCTTCCTGCCATAGGTTCAAATCCCGCAAATGGATGGCTTTTTGGAATTGCGCCTTCAGCGACCTGGAGAATGGGAAATCCAAAAACTACCCATTTGTCCAATCTGGTGGGAAACATCCTCTATACCACCAAAAAACAATGGATTTTCAGTTCCCGAAGTACTGTTTTCCTGAATGAAGACAAATGGATTTTGGTCGGAGACTGGCGCTATTTCATTACCTCGCAACCCACTTTTGGTTTGGGTAGCAGTACACCTGAGACTCCCTTAGAAAATCCGGACCAACAGGGAGTTTATTGGGGGGAACAGCAGATGAACTTCAACTGGGTGAGATTTTATGAAAGTGTTTTAAAGCGTGTAGGTAATTCCAAATTTTACCTGGGAGTCGGCTATCATTTAGATGTCTTCTCCAAAATCGAAAACTTCATTGATAAACAAAAAGTGTCAGAACTTGAATTCTCCCATGATTTTTACAACAGGCAGCTGGGATTTGATCTAAATAGCTATACCATTTCAGGACTGACCTTCAACGCCGTCATGGAAAATCGTGATGTGGCTGTTTCCCCTTATGAGAAAAATTTTGCGCATTTTTCCTATAAAGTCAACCCTTCATTTTTAGGTTCCGACCAATCCTCCTCCACTATTCTATTGGATTACCGTCATTATTTTAATCTGAGCCAAAATCGGAAAAGGCATTTGATAGGTCTTTGGGGATTTACAAATTTCCTGGTTTCAGGTCAGTTGCCTTACATGGCATTGCCCTCGATCGGGTATGATATGTTTGGAAGAGGAGGCAGAGGCTATGCTCAGGGCAGATTTCGGGGAGAAAGCATGGCTTACTCAGAAGTAGAGTATCGCTTTCCTCTTCAGCGGAATAAAGAGACCTTTGGAGGGACTTTATTCGTCAATGGGGCGAGTTTTGGCAGTAAAACCGTCAATGAAAGACTTTTCACCAAGATCAATCCCGGCTATGGCTTTGGATTACGCCTGATGATCAACAAGGAAAACAGGACTACGATCACTGCAGACTATGGCTTTGGCCAAAAAGGAAATTCCGGTTTTTACCTCAATGTCAACGAATCTTTTTAGGGCTAGTCAGATCAAGCTCCTGATCCCGCAGGAGAAAGAATACTGCGATAGCTGTTTTTACTCCCTCGAAGATTTCTCAAAATCTGACTGTATTTAGTTATTTCCATGATTTTTTGGCCGGCTATGGATCGGCCTTTGGCAAGGTGATTGGATTTAATAGTTAGGACTTATTGAATCAGAAGGACTTCGGTCCCTTGACTGAATCTCAATTTGATCTTTCCTCAAGTAAAATTTTATCCAACGCTTATGAAAATATTAAACACGTTGCTAATTCTAGGTCTGCTACTCTTGACCGCTTGCGCAGGTACCAGAGTGATGGTGGATGAAGAGTATGAAAATTTCAGTCTTTCAGAATATCAGACTTTTGATTTTTATAAAATAGAAGCTCCAGATTCTCAAAATCCTGATCTGCAAAAATCAATGGATTTCCTTCAACAGCGGATCGCAGAAGAAATGAAGACAAGAGGACTGACTCAATCTTCGGAAAATCCGGATCTCAAGATCAATCTAGGAGTCAAAATCGAAGATAAAGTTCAGACCAGAACCACCAGCCTGGCGACAGATCCATTTATGTACACTGGCCAGCGTAGTTATACCTGGCGAGTGAGAGAAATCCCCGTCAATACTTACCGAGAAGGAAGTTTGAGGGTAGATCTGGTTGATACCGAGCGAAATGAAGCCGTATGGATTGGAACGGTCGATCAGGTATTGCCAAAAAAAGCCGGTTACAATCCACCTGCAATACAGAAAGCAGTGAGCCAAATATTCGAAGAAATAAATTCCAACTGATCAAATAAAAATAACAACTATGAAAAACTTAAAAATAATTCCAATAATGATATTGGCACTTATTATAGGTGCATGCGGATCCAGTACCGAGATTCTTGGAACCTGGACCAATCCAAATACTCCTTCCGAACCTTACAATAATATATTTGTGACTGCAATTTCAAGCAATCTTTTAGCCAGACAGAGTATAGAAAGTGACTTGGAGATGAAATTGCAAAAAAAGGGTATAAAGGCAGAAAGTAGTTTTGATGTGATGCCTCCGGGCTTTAGAGCTGAAGTAGATAACAAAGACGATATCATTTCTGCGATTCAGGATAGAGGTACTGACGCGATCTTAACTGTAGCCTTGCTGGATGAAGATTCCGAAACCCGGTATGTTCCTGGGAATGCCATGTATTCTCCCACGCTGTGGGGTGGATATTACGGCAGATTCTACGGATACTATTCTTATTTCAATCCCATCATGTATGATCCAGGATATTATACAACTGACAAATACTATTACCTGGAAATAAATCTATACGATTCTGAAACTGAGCAACTGGTATGGTCCGCGCAGTCTGAAACTGTCAATCCTTCCTCGGCGGACACCTTCTCTGAAACATTCGCCCAGTTGGTAGTAGACCAATTGATCAAAGACGGATTGATCTCAAATTAAAAGCTTAAATAAACATATAAATCCCGGACCTGAGAAGGTCCGGGAAATTTTTATGCGGCATTTCTGGCGGCATTGATAATACCAAACATGCTGCGCAAAACCAGGCGTTGTAAGATTTCATTGCTTTTTCCCGATTCGAGCATTTGCTGGATAGCAAACTGCTGTACAGTAATCAATGGCAATACAATTCGCTCCCGGATTTCGATGGATTTTTTAGACACTTGATTGTCTCCCATCAATTGATCCATTGAAGAGACAGCTTTTATTTTTTCGATAGAGCGCTGATATTCTTCATGCATAATCTCCCAGAATTCCCCATAATTTTCATTTTCTTTGAGATATGCGGTTGCCGGATAGAAGCACTTGGTCAAAGATTGCATGGAATTGCCCAAGAGGGTTCTAAAGAATAAAGAGGAGTCGTAAAGTGTTTTCAGATCTTCCAATTTCCCTCGCTTCTCCAGTACCTCCACTGCTTCTCCTACTCCATAGAAACCTGGAATATTCTGTTTCATTTGGGCCCAAGAACCTACAAAAGGGATGGCCCTGAGATCTTCAAACTTCAAACCTTCACCTTTGCCTCGCTTCAGAGGACGAGAACCGATATTGGTCATCCCAAAATATTTGAGCGGAGTGACATGCTCGAGATAAGGAACAAACTTCGGGTGACTTTTAAATTTCTTGTAAGACTCGTAGGCCTCCTTTGCCAGTTCTTCGATCAATTCACGTTGGTCCGGACTGAGATTTTTATCGGTATCTGGATACAAATGATTTTCAAGACCCGCACTGAGCAGCTGTTCCAAATTGTAAGTACAAGAGGCCTGCTTCCCGTAATTGGCTGAAATGGTCTGACCTTGGATGGTAACCTGGATTTCAGAATTCGCTACCTTTTCACCTAAGGAGGCATAGAAGTTATGCATATTCCCACCACCTCGCGCAGGTGGACCACCTCTACCATCAAAGAAGACCACTTCGATGCCATTCTCCCGAGAAACCCGTGTCATTTCTTCTTTAGCTCTCAAGATAGACCAGTTGGCCTGAATATAACCACCATCCTTGGTCCCATCTGAAAATCCCAACATGATCGTTTGTTTACTTCCTCTTGACTTGAGATGGTTCCGATATTCCGGAAGTTGATATAATCCGGTCATGATCTCTGGAGCAGCCGCTAAATCATCAATGGTCTCAAAAAGTGGTACGATATCCAGGGGCATCTCCTTCTTGTCCTTTCCTAAGGTCAACTTAGCAAGTTGATACACTTCCAGAAGATGCTTTTTCGACTGGCAATTGGAAATAATATATCGATTGAGAATCTCCTCACCACTTTCCTGCTGGATCGGATCTATGATTCCAAAAGATTGAAGCATTTCCACATGAAAAGGCTCCTTAAATTTGCTCAATTCCGGTAGACTTTCCGTTTGGAGGATTTGTTCGATTTGTGCCTGCTCTGAATCAGCTAATTGGACATCCTGAATCTGGAAAATCTCCTCCCAAAGTGCATCGTGTTTTCGGCTATCCTGACGCATATCCATACATCCAAAGTGGAAACCGAAAATCTTAACCTTCAGTATGAATTCATCAAGGATTTCCAAAAAAAGTCCGTTATGATGTTGTATTAAAGCAGATCTGGCCTCCAGCAAGTCCCCAAGCAGTTGCTCTTTATTTTGGTAGATCGAATCATTTTCGAACAGCGTGGCAAAAATCCCCCGCTCTACTTTCAAGATGATTTCCTCCACATGCTTAAAAGTCAAGCGTCGTTTTAATTTTCGCATATCCCGATAATAGCAACGAAGAATCCATTTTTTCAATCTCGAGGCTACTTGGAAGGTAATATCATGGGTCACAAACGGATTTCCGTCCCGGTCTCCTCCAGGCCAAAATCCAACCTTCAATAATCCTGGGTTTTCCCAGTCATGCAGGGGGATGTTCAGGGAATTGAGCAATCGGATTAAGACATCTGGAATGCTCTGATAAAAGATATTCTCAAGAAACCAGATCAAACTAACCGCCTCATCGTAAGGGGTTGGTTTTTCCCTCTTGGTGAAACCTGTTTTACCCAGCTGTTGAAGCAGGGAATTGATCCTACCGATATCATCATGGCGAATTGCATTCTCCAGATCCGTGATGATTCCAAGTACATTACCAGGGTAAAACTGTGTGGGATGGGCTGTAAGCGTGAGCCGAACTGAAAACGTCTTCAGTTTCTCAATTAATTCAGTCCGTTTTTTATCATTGTCAGTCCGAGCAATTAAAGCGTTGATCGAACCCTTTCCTTTTAGATCATTTATTTTTTCATAAGCAGCATCCTCAATCGAATCAAATAAAACCACCTGTCGCTCGACGTACTGAATCATCTGAAAAAGCAAATCCATTTGACTTTTTTCATCTGCCTCAGGCATCATTTCCTGAAAAAACCCAGCAATGATTTCCTTTGGAGTAAGTCCATCTTTAAATCCTTTCTGGCATGCAGTACCTAAAATCGGAAGCAGTGTGCCAGTCCGGTAGATATCATCGAAAGGAAGATCTAGAAATAAGCTATTGTAAATGGTAAATCGCTTGGCGACTTCGGTATCATAGGTTTTTTGCATCTCAAAAGTAAAAATTTAATCCAAGTGTTAAATTAATGAAAATTCTAAAATAATGCTTTATAATTAGAGAATCATTAAATATTTAAGCCTTTTAAATTCATTTTTTCAATAAAATTGATTTTTAAAGAGATCATCTTTATTAAAACCCATTTTTCCTATCTTCCATCTATGAAGCTATCTGCCTTTTGTCTGCTGTTCCTCGTGTTCAGCTTCGCATGCAATTCAACGAAATCCTCCGAAATGGAAAATCCTTCAGAACCCTATACCTTTCTGGTAGGCACTTATACCGATCAGGCTGATCAAGGAATTAACTTGCTGGAATTTGATCCCGCCCAAGGCCTGCTTACGATAAAAACCATCGCTGCCGGGGTAAAAAATCCATCCTTTGTAATTGCCAATCAAAAAGAAAATCTGGTCATATCCCTGGAAGAAGACAGCAGTCAAACCGGCGGAAATATTATTACGTTCTCAAAATCCGAAAACCAGTTGACTCCAATTGACACGATAGCTTCTTACGGGGATCATCCTTGCTATCTGGCACTTTCTCCCGATGAAAATTTCCTTGCTGTGGGTAACTATACCGGCGGGAGTCTGAGTTTCTTCAGACTGTTAGCTAACAATAAACTTCAATTTTTGCAGACACTTCAGCATGAAGGATCGAGCGTAAACAAGGAGCGGCAGGAAAAAGCCCATGTGCATAGCACGGTATTCAGCCCAGATGGCAAATTCCTGCTGGTTGCGGATCTGGGAACGGATCGAATCTACACCTATTCCATAGATCCTGTGGCAGAAAAGCCCCTCAACTTAGTCTCTGAATACAAAGTGACTGAGGGAGATGGTCCCAGACATCTGACTTTTTCAGAAGATGGCCAAACGATTTTTGTCGTGCAGGAACTTTCCGCTTTCTTGGAAATTCTTGATTTTGAATCAGGAATCTTAAAACCTCGCCAAAGACTTTCATTGCTGGAAGATGAATTTGAAGGCGAAGTCGGCGCTGCGGAAGTACGACTTTCCCCAGACGGGAAATTTGTATACGTATCCAATCGTGGTGAAGCCAATACCCTTGTTGCATTTGGTTTAAAAAGCTCTGGACTTTATGAGCGGATTCAGGTAATCTCCAGTGGAGGTCAATCTCCCCGCAATTTCAATCTGACTGCAGACGGCAAATACCTGCTCGCCGCCAATCAATCCAGTAATGAAATCGTCGTATTTGAAAGAAATCCGGAAACAGGAATTCTTTCCTCTACGCCCTGGAGTGTAGGTGTCCACAAACCAGTTTACCTCTACCGATTGGATAATTAAGTTGGATCTTCCCATTTCAGTTCATGCAGGTACTGAATCTCACCGGACTGGATTTGGAGCGGGGACTCCAGATTATTATGAAAAAGTTTACCGGTTCCAAGTCCCTGTGGAATGGTGCAATCCAGGCTGGAAGCAAGTTGTGCAATGGCATTGAGGCCGATATTGCTTTCCAGGGCAGAAGTCATCCACCAGCCGATATTTCGGGCCTCAGCTAAGCGTATCCATTCTTTACTCTCTAAGATACCACCCACTAAAGTGGGTTTTAGAATGATGTGCTGCGGAGAAATAGCATCCAGCAAAGCTGCTTTATCTGAGACACCGATTAATTCTTCATCCAATGCGATTGGCAATGGACTCTCTTTGCATAAGCGGTACATTTCCCCAACCTTGCCGGCAGCAATCGGTTGTTCTATACTGTGGAGATCAAACTCAGCGAGACGATGAAGCATTTCCATCGCTTTCTCAGGAGCAAAAGCACCATTGGCATCGACGCGGATTATTATTTCATCTTTAGAATAGCGGGTTCGGATATGCTTCAGCAATTCCAACTCTTGCTCAAAGTCAATCGCCCCGATTTTAAGCTTGATACAGTTGAAACCCTGGTCTAACTTCTCCTCAATTTGGGAGGCCATGAACTTCCGATCTCCCATCCAGATCAGCCCATTGATCGGAATGGATTCCTGATTGTCGTAAAAGGAATTGGGCAAAATCCGTTTTTTTCCCCCGGATAAAAAATCCAAAATGGCAGTTTCCAACCCAAATCGTACACTGGGAAGTTCAGCGGGCACATTTTCCTTCAGCTGAACCAGAACTTTGTCTATTTCATATTCGAAATCAAGGGCTTCGACTTCCTTCAATTGTTTTTCAAGTAGAAGTTCAAAATCCGGGCGATCGTCCAGACTGAGATTGACCAAAGGAGCTGCTTCGCCCCAGCCAATCCTTTTTGGATCATTTGGATCAAAGGCCTTGATCCAATACACTGGTCTGGTTCTCAGAACACCACGGGAAGTACCCGCATCAAATCGAAATTTCAGGATTCTTTTGATCCATTCAAATCGGAGGGTAAAGGTATCAGGCATTGAAACAGGAGTAAATAAAAAGGGTATTAATCGAATGAGCTATATTTGCAGGCTGAAATTAATACCGCTCATGCAGATCCCCAAGATTGATTTAAAAGCTTACGAATATACATTACCTGAGGAAAGAATAGCCAAATTTCCTTTGAAAAAACGGGATGAGTCCAAGCTCCTGCACTATAAAAATGGAGATATCTCCCATTACAATTTTTTCAATATCCCGGATTTATTGCCCGCAGATTCCCTTTTGGTCTACAATGACACCAAAGTCATTCCCGCCCGCTTGATTTTCCAGCGGAGCACCGGAGCCAGGATTGAAATCTTTCTTTTACAACCCCTCTCCCCGACTACTGTCATCCCGGAAATCATGCTTGCTAAGCATCCTGTAATCTGGGAAACCATGATCGGAAACGCCAAGAAATGGAAAGAAAATGAAATCCTCGAAGGAAGTATCTCGATCAATGGGAAAGAAATTTTGCTGTCGGCAAAGCTATTAGACCGTGAAAGTCGAAAAGTGGAGCTCTCCTGGAATGATCCCTCCTATTCCTTTGTCGATGTGGTCGAGGCCAGCGGCGAAGTACCTCTTCCACCCTACCTCCACCGCAAACCGGAAGCTGAGGACAAAGATCGCTATCAGACAGTTTATTCTGAAAAAGAAGGGGCCGTGGCGGCTCCGACCGCAGGATTGCACTTCACCGAGGAAATCTTGCTACAGCTGGAAAAAAAAGGGATCCAAAGGACCGAAGTAACGCTACATGTGAGTGCGGGTACTTTTCAACCGATCAAAGCCGAAAATGTGATCGAACACCCGATGCATAGCGAGCAAATCCACGTAACCCGAGGAGCCATCGAGTCTGTGATTTCCAAAATGGGAAATATCATTGCCGTTGGTACTACCTCTGTGCGCACACTGGAAAGTCTATATTGGTTTGGGGTGAAATTGATCGAAGGAAAAGGAGAAGAATTGAAAATCGAAAAGCTTTTTCCATACGAATCACGCGAAAAAAGCCCCTCGCCAAAAGAGTCGTTCCAGGCAATTCTGAATTTTATGGATTCAAAAAATCTGGAAAGTTTAATGGGCACTACTGAAATATTTATTTTCCCGGGATATGCCTATCAGATCGTGAATGGGCTGATCACGAATTTTCATCAACCGGGATCTACTTTAATCCTTTTGATCGCGACTATTTTGGGGGATGATTGGAAGAAGGTTTATCAGGCTGCTTTGGAAAATGACTACAGATTCCTGAGCTACGGCGACAGTAGTTTGCTCTGGCTTGACTGATCACTCTCCTGCTAAGCCCAGCTTTTGAATTCCATTGATCAGGGTATGGTAATAGGTTCTGCCCACTGGCACCAGATCCCCACTGACTTCCACCTCTCTGCTACTGATGGATTCTATCTCATCGATACGCACCAAGTAGGATTTATGAATACGCATGAAATCTCCTGTAGGAAGTTCATTTTCAAAATTTTTTAAAATATTCCGAATGGAAAAGACGCCTTTTCTACAAACCAAAGTGGTATAATTCCCATCAGCCTTCAGCCAAAGAATGTCAGCAAATTTCACTTTAATTAAGGCTCCTTCATGTCTTACAAAAATCGCATCTTTGATCAGAAGCTCTTGGTCCTTCGCCTCTTTCCTTGTCCCTTGTTCCTCAGCTAAGGAAAGGTCTTTTCCATTCGTTTTCTCCGATACCTTTGGCATAATCTTTTATTTGTCTTTTCAACAGACTGATTAATAGCATTGTTTTGAATCTTCAGAAAAAAGGAATTAGTGTTGATTTTTCGATTAAATGACTCCGTTATTAATCTTTGCCTTCAAAATATTTTACTTTTGAAATAGTTATATCTAATCATGAAGTCATTTTTCGCCAATTCTTATTTACTGCTGGTTTTCTTATTTATTTTTTCCTGTGGAGAAAAGGAAAAGCCGGAAAAAGGAACAGGTCGGGTATCATTTAATGGAATAGAACTGGTTAATCCTTCAACTGTTCCAAGTGGAAAATTAAGTGCCAGCAAAACCTGGGAGCATAAATTCCAGGAACAAATCGAACTGATCATCGAATCCGAAAGTGGTCAGACTTACAACCTGAATATTCAGCCTAATGATTTCCGTGTTCCCAATTCGATCGATCTCCCAATCGGCAGTTATTCGCTCAGAAGTACCAAGCCTTCTGCATCCATCTCGGAGGTTCTTCCCATTTACATCAACCAAGAAATCACAGTCGGAGCAGGATTGCAGAGTCTAAAGCTCAAGGCGAGCTCAGAATATGGACTTTTCACCTTGACCAAGCAAAATCTCGGAAATACTGCTCCAGAACTCATACAAGTAGAGCGACCATTATCTTCCCGGGAAGAATTTTATTTTATCTACGCCTTGAAGGATCAAAATCTGACTGTTAAGATCAATTTGAGTAACAATACCTCCTTTTTCAGAAGCATCTGGAATGTAGAAGAATACAACCATCGACACTTGGATTTGTATCTGAATCAGACCCCGGGTCAATCCGTTTCCTTTTTACCTACAGATTTTACACTCAAGCAGGATTTTATCCCCCTGAGTCCGACAGGGATGCCTCTGGCACTCTCGCCAACCTTGTTGGCAGATTTACCAGTTTCACAAGATGAAAACTCAGGATTAGCCTATATTCAAAACCGACTTTTCTCCATCAATGACGGAGGCAATAGCAATGAAATCTTTGAATTGAACCCCTTGACTGGCACTGTGATTCGAACAATCCGAGTGAGCAATGCAGTCAACATCGACTGGGAAGACCTGGCACAAAGTGAAAGCCATTTGTATATCGGCGATTTTGGGAATAATGCCGGAACTCGGAAGGATCTGGCGATTTTAAAAATTGAAATAGCGCAACTGTTGAACAATACCGAAGTAGAAGCTGAGCGCATCTCCTTCTCCTATTCCGATCAGGTGGATTTTTCTGGAAATTCCGTCAATCACAATTACGATTGTGAGGCTTTTTTCTTTTGGAACAATTCCCTTCACCTCTTCACCAAGAATCGGGGAGATCTGAAAACCAATCATTACACAGTAGACCCCAATGAAAATCAGACTGTCGCGCTTAAAAATTCAAGTTTTGATGTACAAGGCCTAATCACCGGAGCAAGTATTTCGGCCACAGGCAACGTAGTTTTGCTAGGATATGAAGCCAGTTTATTGACTCCGAGATCTTTTGTCTTTCTATTTTCAGAATTCGGGGGAAATAATTTTTTCTCAGGAAAAAGCAAAAATCTCCGTATCGGCAATCCGACAGTGCTCTCACAGACGGAAGGAATTATTTTTGAAAGGGAAGGGATAGTTTTGATCTCAGGTGAACGGATCAATTTTTCGGGACAAACCGTACCTGCGAGAATATCTAAACTTGATCTGACGGGATTATTTTAATCGAAGGAACTGATGCGCTTAGCATTGGTTCTGATCACCTCATCAAGTTCTTTGGCCAAGGGCTTTAAATAAGAAAAATACTTCTGATTTTCTGAATCAAGTTGCTTCGGATCGATCAGATCCAATAAACCAAGCATGGATGAAAGGGGGGATCTCAGAATGTAAGATGGCTCCATGACGAGCTCCTTTAAGCCTTTATTCTCAGCTTCAAGATTGGATAGTCTTTTGCTCAATTGAGGAAGCTTGACACCATGTACAGCGATCAAGGTCACCAGTCCCATTTCATCAAAAATCGGGCGAACTCCGATGTACCAAAAAGCAGTTTGGGATTGAAAGGGGTTTATTTTCAGTTCAAAATCAGCAGGATTACCTTCAAAAGCTTTGCTAAAGTAAATTTTCAACCGTTCCAAGCTTTTCAATTCCGAATTGAAAATGAAGTTGAAGGAATTGATTCCGGGCTGACCGCTCCATTCTGAAGTGGTTTCTGTGGCCAGCTGATTGAGTTGCACAAATTCAAGGTCTCTATTGATCACCCAGACGGCACCTGGAAACGTTGCCAAATGTGCTGGAGTGAACGGTTTTTGAATTTTCTTAACCATTTTTTTTCTGGCTTTAGGTAAAATGTACAACTGATATTCATCTCCTACAGCAGTCATCAGTGCAGAAAAGTGTATCCCTGATTCTTCATCAGTCAATACCAAACAGGTTGGCTGTGGGGCTTTCGCGAGCCCATTAAGCTTTAGAGGCAATTCAGACAAAAAACGCTCGCCCTTTCCCTCTTCTCCGGAAGTACCGATTCCCAGCCAATGAATAACCTTTTCATCTAGATCGATCACGCGGAATTTTTTATCCAGCCTCAGTTTGCCAAATTCTAAGAGATCCACCAGACTTTCCAAGGGAATCTCCTGTTCCAGAAACTTGGCGCTCACTCCTATTCCGATTATCCCGATAAGATCCATCTCCGAATTGATGATGGTCGATAACTCCCACCAAATTGGTTCGGTCTTTTTTCCGTTCTGATCAGAAAATGATAAAACTACCTGACGCTTTTCTTTCGGTGCCGCTAAGAGCAAATCAACAGTTTCTTCAAAATGAATCACATACGCCGCATCCAAAAGATCAGTGAAGTTGAGTGATTTCTTAGGCTCTGGCTGAGGTCCCAAAGTTTTGGAGCTACTCATGATATTTCCCTCAACATCCAAAATAATAGTTTGGAAGTACTCGGACTCCAATAAGAAATCCGGGATTAATTCATCGATATTTGTAGTGCTTATCAAGACTTTTGGAAATAACAGAAAGTAGCTTTTGAAAATTTCTATTCGAAATATTGAGAAAAATTTTCAGTAAAAAAATTCGCATTCCTTAAAATTTTATGCTTGAAAATCTTGATTGTCAGTATATTATTCTTATTTAGATATTAAAAAGTTGATCCAAAAACAAAAAATGCTTTTCATCACAGATTCCGAAAAATTGAAAAAAAATAAAAAAATATGTATATCCGCAAAGACACCAGTAGCCAAATAAGTTCTTATTGACAG
>CAZFSC010000045.1:18361-22826 GCA_964521585.1 uncultured Limnohabitans sp. | reverse complement strand
ATATATTTGGTAAAGCAAATAAGCAGTTTTTTAAAGTCATAAGAAGGTCTTAGATTTGTTCTTTATCAATTAACGAAATGGATAAATTCTCTTACATCGCAAATGCTCATGTTTCTTATATAGATGAGCTTTACAATTCTTACAAATCTGATCCAGAATCAATAGACTCCAGTTGGAAGGAATTCTTTGACGGTTTTGATTTTGCCTTGACTAATTACGCTTCGGACGAAGATGGGCAATCTGCTGTTGCTCCAACTCCATCTATTAGTTCTGCGAAAAATGGTTCTTTAGCCACCCCAGGCACCATTATGGACATGGAGCAGTTGCCAAAGGAAATCAAAGTTAGAGCATTAATCCATGCATATAGATCCAGAGCCCATTTGAGATCTAAGACCAACCCGGTAAGAGAACGGAGAGACAGAAAAGCGTTAATTGACCCTAAAGACTTTGGGTTGGGTCAGGAAGATATGAATACCGAATTTCAGGCAGGTAATGAGATTGGAATCGGTAAATCAAAATTATCACACATCCTTGATTCATTGAAGAAAATCTATGAGGGGTCGATGGGTTTTGAATATTTATATATTCGCGATCCTGAAATGCTGGATTGGTTCAAGACCAAAGTGGAGAAAGAAGCTTTGGCTTTCAACCCTTCCTATGAAGAAAAAAAGAGAATTCTTTTTAAGCTTAATCAGGCTGTTGTTTTTGAAAACTTTTTGCACACCAAATATCTTGGACAAAAACGCTTCTCTCTGGAAGGAGGTGAAAGTACCATTCCGTTCTTGGATGCCGTAATCAATACTGGTTCCGAATTCGGAGTAAAAGAAGTAATGATCGGCATGGCCCACCGTGGTCGTCTAAATGTCTTGGCAAACGTAATGGGTAAAACTTACGAGCAGATTTTTTCTGAATTTGAAGGTACTGCCAAACCAGATCTGACGATGGGAGATGGGGATGTGAAATATCACATGGGTTACTCCAGTGATATCATTACACCACATGATAATAAAGTCCACTTAAAATTGGCTCCAAATCCTTCGCATCTCGAGGCAGTAGATCCGGTAGTGGAAGGTTTCATCAGAGCAAAAATTGATACAGAACACAAAGGAGACCCAAAGAAAGCCTTGCCAATTCTGATTCACGGTGATGCAGCGGTGGCTGGGCAAGGAATTGTCTATGAAGTCACTCAGATGGCTGGTTTGGAAGGATATCACACCGGGGGAACGATCCATTTTGTGATTAATAATCAAGTTGGTTTTACTACAGACTTTGATGATGCACGTTCATCAATTTATTGTACCGATGTAGCCAAGATCATCGATGCGCCGGTGATTCACGTCAACGGTGACGATGCCGAAGCGGTGGTTTTTGCAGCGAAATTGGCAGCTGAGTTTCGTCAAAAATTCAGCAAAGATATTTTCGTCGATATGGTTTGCTATCGAAGACATGGCCACAATGAGTCTGATGAGCCTAAATTCACGCAACCGGAACTTTATAACATTATATCCAAGCATCCTAATCCAAGAGAAATCTATGTTAAGAGCTTGACTGAGCGAGGGGATTTCGATGCCAAAATTGCCTCTCAGATGGATGAGGAATTCCGACAGCTACTCCAAGATCGCCTGAACATGGTGAAAGAAAAGCCGCTTCCATATCAGGCGACTAGATTTGAAGAAGAGTGGAGTCATTTGAGACGTTCCAAACCTGAGGATTTTGATCAGTCTCCCGAAACAGGTATTTCAACTGAGGCGATAGAAAAAGTCGCTCAAGCACTTACCGTTATTCCGAAAGGCTTTAAGCCAATCAAGCAAATCGAAGTGCAGTTGAAGCAGCGTAAAGAGATGTTTTTCCAATCTAAGGAATTAAACTGGGCTGCTGCAGAGCTTTTAGCCTATGGTTCTTTATTGCTGGAAGGGAAAATTGTCCGTTTGACAGGTCAGGATGTGCAGCGAGGTACATTTTCCCATCGGCATGCAGTACTTCACGATGCTCAGACCAATCAGGAATACAATTCGTTGTTGGAAATGAAAGACCGAAAAGGTCAGTTCCACATTTATAATTCGCTCCTTTCTGAATATGCGGTGTTGGGTTTTGAATATGGATATGGATTAGCGAACCCACATTCTCTTACTATATGGGAAGCACAGTTTGGGGATTTCGCCAATGGTGCACAGACCATGATAGATCAGTTTATTTCTTCAGGAGAATCAAAATGGCAGAAAATGAATGGTCTGGTCATGTTGCTTCCTCATGGATATGAGGGGCAGGGCCCAGAACACTCAAATGCAAGACCGGAGCGCTTCCTTCAGCTTTCTGCAGAGTATAACATGGTCGTGGCCAATGTCACTGAGCCCTCAAATTTCTTTCATTTATTAAGAAGACAACTGACTTGGGAATTCAGAAAGCCTTGTATCGTCATGTCTCCAAAATCCCTTTTGAGACATCCAAAAGTCGTTTCTCCATTATCGGAATTTACTTCCGGAGCATTCAGGGAAGTTATTCCTGATACGGTCGTCGATCCTAAAGAGGTGAAAAGGGTAATTCTTTGTAGCGGAAAGATTTATTATGATCTCGAAGAAATGAGAGAAAAGGAAAAGGTAAAGGATGTAGCCATCGTCAGAATAGAGCAATTGCACCCACTTCCTAAAAAGCAGATCCTGGATGTGCTTTCCAATCATAAAAAGGCAGAAGTAGTTTGGGTACAGGAAGAGCCTGAAAATATGGGCTACTGGAATTACATTTTGAGGTTGCTCTACAAGGAAATTCCAATGGAATTAATTTCCAGAAAATCAAGTGCTTCACCGGCTACAGGATACAATAAGGTCCATGTGGAAGAGCAAAAGAATATCATTTCTAAAGCACTGAAACTGAATTAATCCATAATTAAAAACATCAATTTATACTATCATTTTGTTCCTCTCTTTTGTCTGAAGAAAAAATAAAAACTCATGAGCAAAGAAATTAAAGTTCCGGCTGTAGGTGAATCAATCACAGAAGTGACCGTAGGCCAATGGTTTAAAAAAGATGGTGATCAAGTAGAGATGGACGAAGTACTCTGCGAACTCGAATCAGATAAGGCCACTTTTGAATTGCCGGCCGAGGCAGCTGGAATCCTACGGATCAAAGCTCAGGAAGGAGATACACTGGAAATCGGCGCTGTAATCTGCGAGATTGAAGAAGGAGGTAGCAGTAGTACTAAACCTGACAAATCAGATAAAGTCGAATCTTCTACTTCTACCTCAAAATCCAAGTCCACCAAAATGTACGAAGCCAGTAGCGAAGTGATAGAAATGGTCGTGCCCACAGTGGGTGAATCGATCACGGAGGTTACATTGGCAAACTGGATAAAAAAAGATGGTGAATTAGTCAGGCTAGATGAGATCATCGCTGAAGTAGATTCTGATAAAGCTACTTTTGAACTTCCTGCTGAGGCATCGGGAATTTTGAGACATGTGGCAAAAGAAGGCGATACCCTGGAAATCGGGGGCCTAATCTGTAAAATCGAAGTGATGGAAGCAGAGCCGAAATCGGACGATCGCTCAACTTCAGAAGCTACCGAATCAAAATCTAAAGAAAAAGAATCTTACGCTACCGGGCATGCTTCACCGGCAGCAGCTAAAATCCTCTCTGAAAAGGGAATCAGCGCTTCCGAAGTCTCAGGCACTGGTAGAGACGGACGAATCACTAAAGAAGACGCCCAAGCTGCGAAGAAATCTGCTCCTTCACCTTCTGAGTCTTCGAAGGCTGAGCCGAAATCCGAAACACAAGCCACCACTCCTGTAGCTGGTTCAAGAAATGAGCGAAGAGAGAAAATGTCTTCACTGAGAAAAACAGTTTCTCGAAGATTGGTTTCTGTGAAAAATGAGACAGCCATGTTGACCACCTTCAACGAGGTCAATATGAAGCCTATCATGGACATGCGATCAAAGTTTAAGGATCAGTTCAAAGAAAAGCACGGTGTTGGGCTTGGATTTATGTCTTTCTTTACGAAAGCAGTATGCGTGGCACTGCAGGAATGGCCTGCGGTCAATGCAAAAATTGATGGAAATGAAATGGTTTTCAATGATTATTGTGACATCTCCATCGCAGTATCAGCTCCCAAAGGACTGGTAGTACCAGTCATCCGAAATGCAGAGGCAATGTCTTTTGAGCAGATCGAAAAAGAAGTCGTAAGATTGGCAGGAAAGGCCCGTGATAATAAATTATCTATCGAAGAAATGACCGGGGGAACTTTCACCATCACCAATGGTGGGGTCTTTGGATCGATGATGTCTACTCCTATTATCAACGCTCCTCAGTCAGCAATTTTGGGGATGCACAATATCGTCGAAAGACCGATGGCTGTAAACGGGGAAGTGAAAATACTTCCGATGATGTATATCGCCCTGTCCTATGACCACAGAATCATCGACGGTAGAGAGTCGGTTAGCTTCTTGGTTCGTGTCAAACAATTGCTTGAAGATCC